>JAEVZQ010000438.1 GCA_023392135.1 Pseudomonadota bacterium
TCTCGGTGGCGATCCGGAGATAGTCGATCCCATGACGCGTGGTGACCGCCTCGGGTGGCACGGCAATCACGGAGCGCTGCGCGACCGGAATCCAGACCAGGGTGCGCTCGTTGACGAAATAATCGCCGATCCCGTCCACCTCGACGTCGGCCACGACGCGGCCGGCCGAAATTTCGGGATAGACTTTGGCAACACGGCCCGGCCGGGCATCCGAGATGCCACCGGCTGTTGCGGGAGACAGGCCGCGCTGGCCAATCAGAACCGCGGCGTCTTGCTTGATTTCTCCGGCGTGCCGCTCAGGCAGCGAGAGGCGCAGATAATAGCGGCCGCTGGCAATGCGCGCGATTTCTTCACCAGGAAGCACCACCGATCCGAGGGTAACCGGTACCGTCAGTACACGCCCGTCAGCGGGTGCCAGCACCTCGCCTTCACGTGTGCGCTGCGCGACGACCGACTTCTCAGCCCGAGCAGCCGCAACCTGGTTGACGACGACGTCGAACTGCATCTTTGCCTGATCCACGCGTGCCTGGCTCGCAGTCCCGCGTGCCAGTAGCTGCTGTGCGCGGTCGAGCTCGATGCGCGCGTTCTCGAGCTGCGAGTTCAGCGCCTCGATCCTGGCGTCTGCGGCGCTCAATTCAAGCGCGAGCTTGTCATCGACGACGATGGCGACGACCTCGCCTTCCTTGACCTCCTTGCCCTCACACCCATTGATCGCGCGGATCGATCCACCGATGCGCGCCCGCGCCGGTATGATTCTGCGGCTTTCGACTTGCCCGAATACGGCCTTCATGTCCGGCACCGAAATCGAGCCGACAACGAAGTCACCCGCGGCCGCCGGCATGATCCCGGCGAGCATCGATATCGACAGAATGAGAAAGTTGGCGCGCGAGACCATAATCATCCCCCATGGCAGGCGGCGTCGCGCGCTGAAGCTTCGACGCCTCCATTCGAGTGCGGTGGTCCGGATTACTGAAAGGCGCTTCCGCCCTTGCAGCCGAGCTTCTTGAAAACCATGGCTGCGGGGCAGAAACCCGTCACCGACGCCTGTATCAGGTTCAGCCCGACAAAGGCCGTCAGCAGGTACCAGTAGGGCGAGACATAGAAGCCGAGCGCCAGCGAAAGCAGGATCATAAAGCCGGCGAACATCATGACAGCGCGGTCGATCGTCATCGTTTTCACTCCTCATGAAAGTGCTTGGCGAATTGCGGTCGATTTCAATCCTGGGGCTCTGGTGATCTGCGTGGTCGCTTTGCGCGGCGCGCCAAACGTGATGAGATCGCCGGCAGTGTCATCAATGCCGGGTCGGAATTGCTCAGCTCGACCGGCAGCGCCGCGGCTATCCGGCCGTTCATTTGTGCCCTCCGCTCGACGCTGTCTCTGATCCAGCGCAATACGCCGCGTAAAGCGCTTGCATAACCTGGAGCGCAGGCTGGCTGGAGATGCGGTACCAGATCGTCTGGCCGTCGCGGCGGCCGGAGATGATGCGGTCGCGCCGCAGCAGCGCGAGGTGCTGCGATGCCGTCGAGTCCCGAATACCTAGGAAATCGGCAAGCTGGCCGACCGATTTCTCGCCGTCGATGAGCTGACAGAGGATCATCATGCGGTGGCAGTTGGACATGGCCTTCAGGAGCGCGGTGGCTTGGTCGGCCGCTGCGCGCATGGCATCCGGGTCGATCTTCGTTCTAATATTCATAGCTGCGAATATACGCAGTTACGAATATGTAGCAAGAGCTGAAATCACGCTGGATGCCGCTCACTGACGAAGGTGTTCGCCCCCGCTGTGCGGCCATCAACCGGTGCCGGGAGACCGCGCCTCTATCCCTGTGCTGATCGATGTCTAGGCGCCGTGATGCGGCCCGTGCCGCAGGATGTCGCCGGCTTTTGCTCGCGCCGCGCGCGCACTCGAGCCGGACAGGCCCGCTGATTTGGGCCGCTGCCAGCTTTGATCGGCATCATGTGAGCTTCGTCACGGAGCCGTCATGCTCTATCATTCCGATCATTCGACAGATCCAACGGGAGAAGTGGCATGCTGGACAAGACGGACACCAAGGCAGCTGCGCGCCGCAGCATCGTCGTACAGGGCTTCACCAATAGCGTCCTCGACCCGGATTTGCCCATGCTCGGGCCAGTCGAAGATGGCGGAACAATCATCGCCAACACGGCACCGGGTTGCTGGGGGCCGATGATAACGCCGCGGCTGCGCGGTGGGCACGAGGTCACGCAGCCTGTATTCGTGCAAGGCGCGGAGCCGGGCGATGGAATCGCGATCCGCATCCGCGACATCACCGTCACCTCGATCGCAACCGCCTCGGGGCACGACTCCTCGCCCTCGGGCTATTGCGTGGGCGACCCATACGTCGCGGCGCGCTGCCCGACTTGCGATGAGGTCTGGCCGGAAACGCATCTGGAAGGGATCGGGCAAGATTCCGTGGTCTGCAACAAGTGCGGCAACCCTGTGAAGCCGTTCGAGATCGTGCACGGATACACGGTGGTCTTCGACGATACCCGTCAGGTCGGGGTGACGATGCCGAAGGCGGCAGCGGAGAAGATCGCCCATAATGCGCATCATTACGCGGCCCTGCCCGACCAATCGGTGCAGCACCCGATCCTGGCATTCGCCGCCTCGGATATGCCCGGCGTCATGGTGCGCATGCGGCCGTTCCTGGGGCAACTCGGCACCATGCCTTCCATTGCGATGCCCGATTCCCATAATGCGGGCGACTTCGGCGCCTTTCTCGTCGGGGCGCCGCACGCCTACGGCATAACGGCGGAGCAACTCGCCGAGCACAAGACGGATGGGCATATGGACATCGATGCCGTGCGTCCCGGCGCCATTCTGATCGCACCCGTCAAGGTGAAGGGCGCTGGCGTCTATATGGGCGATATGCACGCCGGCCAGGGCGACGGCGAGATTGCCGGGCACACCATGGACGTGTCCGGCAGTATCACCTTGCAGGTGGAGGTGCTGAAAAATTATCCGATCGACGGGCCGGTCCTGTTCCCGCTGGCCGAGGACCTGCCACCAATGGCGAAGCCGTTCAGCGCCGAGGAGCGGGCGAAGGCTGAGCGCCTTGCGGAGTCCTGGGGTCTAGAGCAGGTCGAGGAGACTGCGCCGATTTCGGTGATCGGTACGGCCGCCAACATGAACGATGCGATCGACAATGGCCTGCAGCGGGCGGCAACCCTGCTCGGCATGACCGTGCCCGAGGTCCGGAACCGGGCAACGATCAACGGCGCGATCGAGATTGGCAGGGCGCCGGGCGTCATCCAGGTGACGTTCCTGGCGCCGATGAGCCGTCTCGACGCAGTCGGGCTCGGGAAGTACGCGCGCGAGCAGTACAACCTGTAACTCGATAAGCCTTTTGAGGCGAAAAACCCCGCCGCGCCAAGGCGGCGGGGTTCTGCTTTCGGGGCCGTTGCTTCCGAACGCGGCTAAGCCGTTCCCATTCTCATCACCGCCAATGCCATCGCCTGCGCGCGCGGAACGAGTGAGTCGATTTCCAGATATTCCTCTGGCGTATGCGCCGCGCCACCAACGGGACCGACGGCGCAGATGGTCGGGCAGCCGACCGCAGCCGTGAATCCGGAATCGGCGCAGCCGCCAGCAAATTCGCCCTCGACCTTCAAGCGGGCATCGCTGGCCGCAACTTGGTAATGCGCGAACAGGGCCTCTGATGAAGGAGTTGGGTTGAGGGGTAGGAACTCGCCCTTGATCTCGAGAGTCGCCTTTGTCCCCGGCACGTAGCTGGTGGCTACGATTTCCTGGATCGCGGCCATCGTTTTCGCCCGCTCGGGCGGATCGATGTAGCGCAGGTCGATCTCGGCCTCGGCCGATGGCGCAACCATGTTCACCGCCTCACCGCCCCGCACGATGCCGACATTGAGTGTTGTACCCTTGGCGAGATCGGTCAGGTTATGGATGGTGATGATTTTATGCGCCAGCTCGCCGATGGCGCTGATGCCTTTCTCGAAATTGCCGCCGGAGTGCGCCGGCCGGCCCTCGATGGTCATGCGCATGAAAACACCGCCCTTCCGGCCGGTGACGACATTGCCGCTGGGCCGTCCTGGCTCGGAGTTGAGCACCGCGCGCGCCTTTCGGGCTGCGGCCTCGATGACGGGCCGACACGCCGGTGAGCCAATCTCCTCGTCACTGGTGATGAGACCAACGACGGGGACGGGCGCGCCGAACTTGCGGAAAGCCGCCATCACGAAGGCGTTCATGACGAGTCCGGCCTTCATATCGGCGACACCGGGGCCGTAGGCCCGGTGGCCTTCGATACGGAACGGCCGCCGCTCTGCCTCCCCCTTTGAGAAAACCGTGTCGCGATGGCCCAGCAGCAAAACCGGCTTTTCGTTCGTCAACCGGTCATCGAGGCGAATGTGAATGGCATCTCCGAATCGCTCGTTGGGCTCGCGCCGGGTCAGCAGGCCGTGCTCGGCGAAAAATCGCTCGAAGCGTGCCCCTACATCGTCGACACCTGCCTTGTCGTAGGTGCCGGAGTCGATATTCACTACATCGCGCAGCAGCGCGATCATGGCCTCCTTCTGCGCGGCCAGCCATGCCGTGATCTGCGCCTCGCGCTCGGAAATTGTCATCGGGTGCCCCACTCGTTCGAATGACGTGGGATCATTGTAGAGCATCTCGCCCGCTGCAGGCGATGGCCGCTTGTCACTGCATCCAGGGCAAAGATGCAGTGGTCATCCCGGCGCTTTCCCGGACACAAGGCCCGGAATGACGAATTGAGGTTAGGTGGAAAATCTTAATAGGGGTGGTGAATCAGACGCCGCGACCCTCGAAGAACTCCTTCACGCGGGTGAAGAAGCCGGCGCTTTCCGGGCTCGTGTCCTTGTGGCTTTCGCGCTCGAACTCTTCGAGCAGCTCGCGCTGGCGCCGCGTCAGGTTCTTCGGAGTTTCCACCTGCACCTGGATGTACATGTCGCCGTAGGCCTTCGAGCGCAGAACCGGCATGCCCTTGTTCTTGAGACGGAACTGCTTTCCACTCTCCGTGCCTTCGGGAACTTTCACGCGCGTGACGCTGCCCTCGACGGTGGGCACCTCGATCTGGCCGCCGAGCGCGGCAGTGCACATCGAGATAGGCACCATGCAGAAGATGTCGGCGCCATCGCGCTGGAAGAACTCGTGAGGCTTGATCGAGAGGAAAATATAGAGATCGCCCGCCGGGCCGCCGCGCAGGCCAGCTTCGCCCTCTCCCGCAAGGCGGATGCGTGTGCCATCCTCGACGCCAGCCGGAATGTTCACCGACAGCGTGCGCTCGCGCATGACGCGGCCGGAGCCGGAGCACGTTGGGCACGGATCATCGATGACCTCGCCGCGGCCCTGGCAGCTCGGGCAGGTGCGCTCGATGGTGAAGAAGCCCTGGGAGGCGCGGACCTTGCCGAATCCGGCACAGGTCGGACAGCTCGTCGGCTTGGTGCCGGGCTTTGCTCCAGACCCGGAGCATTTCTCGCAGGCGACACTCGACGGCACGCGGATCTGAGCGGGCTTGCCGGTGTAAGCCTCAGAAAGGGAGATCTCGAGATTGTACCGGAGGTCGGCGCCCCGCTCGCGCCCCGACCGCTGGCGGCCACCGCGGCGGCCGCCCATGAACTCTCCGAACAGATCGTCGAAGATGTCGGACATGGAGGCGGCGAAGTCGGGCCCGAAGCCACCGGCCCCGCGGCCGCCATCGAACGCTGCATGGCCGAACTGGTCGTAAGCTGCGCGCTTCTGGGGATCTTTCAGTGTCTCGTAGGCTTCGGCAATTTCCTTGAAACGCTGCTCGGCGCTCTTGTCGCCGGAGTTGTGATCAGGATGGCACTCCTTGGCCAGCCGCCGGAAGGCGGTCTTCAGCTCCTGCTCGCTCGCGCCTCTGGATACGCCGAGTACCTCGTAGTAGTCGCGCTTGGCCATTTACGGACGCCCGCTTCTGTTCCATCCGCAGGGTGGCGACTGTCGCCCCCGCGTGACGGATAAGACCCTCGCCGGCTTGAACCTCGCGAGCGCAGTTCATCTGCGCTGCATGCGGCGAGGGCCTTTGTTGCCCCTGTCGGCCTGGATCAGGCCGAATCTTTCTTGTTGTTGTCTTTGACTTCCTCGAACTCGGCGTCGACGACATTCTCGGCGCCGGGCTCGCCCGTTTGGCCTTCACCCGGGGCAGCGCCTGGCTCGGCACCGCCGGGTTGCTGGCCGCCGTAGACGGCCTCGCCGATCTTGAGCGCGGCCTGTGCCAGTGACTGGGTCGCCGACTTGACGCGCTCGAGGTCATCGCTCTGCCCAGCTTCGCGCGCCGCGGCGATCGCCGATTCGACATCCGACTTCACGGCTGCCGGAAGCTTGTCGCCAGCCTCGGAGACGGAGCGCTCCGTGGAGTGGACGAGCGCCTCGAGATGGTTCCTGGCTTCCACCAGCTCGCGCCGCTTCTTATCCTCGCTGGCGTGGGCTTCGGCTTCCTTGACCATGCGCTGGATGTCATCATCGCTCAGGCCGCCAGAAGCCTGGATGCGAATCGACTGCTCCTTGCCGGTCGCCTTGTCCTTGGCCGAAACGTTGACGATGCCGTTCGCGTCGATGTCGAACGTCACCTCCACCTCCGGAACGCCACGCGGCGCGGGCGGAATGCCGACGAGATCGAACGTGCCGAGGTGCGTGTTGTCGGCCGCCATCTCGCGCTCGCCCTGGTAGACCTTGATGGTCACCGCGGGCTGGCCATCTTCGGCGGTCGAGAACACCTGGCTCTTCTTTGTCGGGAT
>JAEVZQ010000504.1 GCA_023392135.1 Pseudomonadota bacterium
GTTCCGGGGTGCTGGCGATCTGGAACGGCGTCGAGAACGGCGCGGACCAGGATTTTATCGAGTGGCATGTCCTCGAGCACATCCCGGAGCGAGTAGGTATTCCAGGATTTTTGCGCGGCCGCCGGTATATCGCAGTTGAAGGCCATCCCCGTTATTTCAACTTCTATGAAACCGAAAATCCGGGTGTCCTCACCTCTCCGGCGTATCGGAATAGGCTCAACACGCCGACCGACTGGACCAGGCAGAACATCGCGCGGTTTCGCGATACCTGCCGCACCATTTGTTCCGTGGCAGCTACGCAAGGCCGCGGTGAGGGCGCCTGGGTCGAAACGCTGCGGTTCACGAATAGCCGCCAGCCCAAAGCGTTTCGTTCCGGCCTCATGGGCTGTGTCATTCCTGCGATACTGGAGCAGCCGGGCATCATCGGTGTGCATCTGTTGGAGGGAGAAACGGCGGCAAGCCAGGGTGCCTCAGCGGAGAAGAACCTTCGTAGGCAGCCGGACGAGATTGCCGATTGGGTTCTGCTGATCGAGGCGGCCGAGGAACAAGACCTCAGGCGAAATCGTGAAGGTGCAGCATCAGACGGGGTGTTCCGCAAGGCGGCTGGCGAGGTAAGTGCAGTCCGCGGTATCTACCGCCTGCAGTTTGCGCTGACAAAATCCGAACTCGATCGCGGCGCAACCGCACCGGAGCGTTGGGCGTAAACTGAGAATGCGGTGCCCGCGTGAGCACCGCTTCCAGCACAGCCGCCAAAGTCGATCTTCGGGCGCCTTGGTCGCCAGCGCTCCGGCGCGCCTCGTCACGTGATCACAAGAAGAAACTACGCCGCCCTGCCGCTCGATCAATCAATACCTTGCCCCACTGTGCTTCAGGTCCAAATGTGAGAGAATTCGCCAGATCCTCCGACCCGGCTTAGCCTTCCCCGGATCAAACGAGACAGGTGACGTTCTCACTGCCGACCTTTTTGTTTGTTCTCCTGTTCCTTCTTCTTGGTGTGGTGATGGATTTCACCTTTTTCGTCCCGATATTCCCGCTCTTTCAGGGATTCTTTGTCTGACTGCTTGTGTTTGCGTTCCTCTGGCATTCTCCACTCTCCATGGCTTGCCTTGCTAGCCACGTCTCAACAGGTCCCGTGGTGTTTTGTTCCCTGGAGCGCGGCGCGGCAAAGCCGCGATTTTACTTTTCGGGAGACGAGCGAGATGGTGGAAGTCACGGGGCTGATGGCGCCTCCTCCTGCCTCAACGATAGGACGACGCGTGGGCTCTTGGTCCTGGAGAAGGCCCGAGCCAGGATCCGCTCGCACGGGAAAAGTCACCGATCTTTTATGCTTATAGGAAAGTGGTGCCCAGGGGCGGAATCGAACCACCGACACCGTGATTTTCAGTCACGTGCTCTACCAACTGAGCTACCTGGGCTTGACTCGGACGCGCCGGTGGGACCGGCCGCGAGGTGGGGGCGTTATAGTTCGTCCCTGTCTGACTGTCCAGCGCCTTGGCTGCGCGGATCATCGCCACCGGCATGGCTCATCTCGTCCTCCTCGTCATCGGCCGATTGGGTTGGGATGGCATAGGCGCCACGCAGCCAGCGCGACAGGTCCACGTCAGCGCACCGGCGGGAGCAGAACGGCCGGAATTCGGGTTCAGGCGGAGCGCCGCAAATTGGGCATCGCCCGCGCGATATGCTCTTCCTGTCGCTGCGCTCGTTCATAAGGCCGATGCGTTTCCCGTTCAGTCGATTTCAGTATCTGCAGATTTCACCCAGCCGAAGTGGACGGGATATCCCTCGCCCGCCAGCAAGTTCACCGTCTCGGTCAGCGGCAGCCCGACGACGCTCGTATAGGAGCCGATGATCTTCTGGACGAATGAGCCGGCCAAGCCCTGGATGGCATACCCGCCGGCCTTCCCGCGCCACTCTCTGGACGCGATATAGGCTTCGATCTCCTCTCGTGAAAGGCGCTTGAAGCGCACACGCGTGTCGACCAGCTTCACGCGCTCCCGGTCTTCGGGCGTAACGAGGCAAAGCGCCGTCAGCACCCGGTGGGCGCGCCCCGAAAGGAGCTGCAGGGCTGCAACGGCTTCGTCAACCGTCTCGGGCTTCAAGACTGTGCGGCGGCCCACCGCAACCACCGTGTCTGCTGCCAGCACGAACGCACCAGCTAGGTCGCGATCATTGGCGATCTGGTCACGTGCGGCCTCGGCTTTGGCGCGCGCGAGGCGGGTCGCAAGCCGCCTTGGCACCTCCCCCTTGCGGGGCGTCTCGTCGAGAGAGGCGGGACGCAGGGCGTCGGGCGTGATGCCGACCTGCGAGAGCAGCATGAGCCG
Source organism: Pseudomonadota bacterium (assembly GCA_023392135.1). Taxonomy (GTDB): domain Bacteria; phylum Pseudomonadota; class Alphaproteobacteria; order Rhizobiales; family Hyphomicrobiaceae; genus ZC4RG25. Next base: position 2,322 of record JAEVZQ010000504.1, read on the forward strand.
GCGCGGCGAGGCACTGGCGAGCACCAGCTTCGGCCGCTCGAGCCTTTCTTTGTCGCCGTCCCGCGACTTTGCGAGCGCGCGACGCAGGGAATTACGGGCATGCCCTTCCGTGCGACCAAGCCCGGCTAGGCGACCTATCCTGGTTGAGAGCATCCAGAGTAACTCATTCGGCTGATGGCGGGACGGGATGGAACGGCTCGAGCAGAGGCAGTTCGGGCGTCGAATTTCCCCGGCCAAGCGGGCTTGTGAGAACTCACCAACTGCGACGCGCAGAATGCGCGGTCGGCAACGTCAAGGCAAGTGCCGCGCGTTCCGGCGAGGACACCAGCGCCATGAAACGTTACGGGTGAGCGCCGATAGCCGCGGCTATTGCTCGCAGTCCTGGCTCAAGTCGGTTACTCTGCACGCCGATCACGGTGGAAAGCCACCCCGCTTTTTAGGAAGACTGCCACGATGCCACAGGCGAGTGTCGCCCAATTGCTCGGGAGTGCGAAGCTGTTCGGCAAGCTCGACGAGGATTGCCGTCTCGAGATCGCGCGGCAGATGCGCGAGACCTCGTTCAGTGCGGGGCAGTCGATCTTTGCCCGGGGCGACGCCGGCAAGGAGGTTTACCTGGTCCTCGACGGACGGGTGCGGCTGTCTGTGCTCTCCAGCGAAGGCCGCGAGCTCTCATTTACGCACGCCGCGCGGGGCGATGTGTTCGGCGAGATCGCGGCCCTCGATGGCGGGCTGCGCACGGCCGATGCGACGGCCGTGACCGCCGTAAAGGCCATGACCCTGTCGCACACCGCCCTGAAGCGGCTGCTTGAGACATCACCGGCGTTCGCCGAGGCGGCGATCACCTTTCTTTGCTCGCGGATGCGGGAGGCCGACCTGCAACTGGAAGGCGTGGCCCTGCATCGCATCGAGGTCAGGCTGGCGCGATTCCTGCTCGGCATGCTCCGCCAGCGGCACGGCAGCCTCGGCGCCGGGCGGGTCAAAATAGATCTCGGCATGTCGCAGGGAGAGCTGGCGCTGCTTCTCGGTGCGAGCCGACCCAAAGTGAATGCTGCTCTCATGCTGCTGGAGGAGATGGAGGCCATTCGGCGCGACGACAGCATCATCGACTGCGATGTGGATGAGCTGATGCGTATGGCCGAGCTCGACTGAGCGCCGCAGGAACAGGCTGCGCACACAGGAGAAGTTCCGTGAGACGTGCCGGTGACGGTAGATCGGCATGGCGGGCGAGCCTGATGGCGCCCGATACCGCGGAGTTGCCGGACGTTCCGCAGATGAGGCGGCTCACCCGGGGCACAACTTTCGCCGGAAGAGTATCCCGGCATCCGCTGATCGGCTGGCTCGGCTCGCGCGTGAAGTGGCTGGGCGAGCTCGGCACGGCGTCTTATCCCCCCGATGTCCGCCGGCGGCTGCTGATCGTGAACCTGATCGCTTATCTGATCGCCGCCACGACAGCGGGCTATGCGCTGCAGCACGACCAGCTCGACTATCAGACCTACAAGCCGCTCGTCGTCATCAATCTGGCGCTGCTCGCGATGGCGCTGACGGTTCCAGCAATGCACCGTTTCAGCTCGATCGCGGGCGGCATGGTCATCGTCGTGAGCGAGTACGTCGCCTTGATGGCATTCACCATCTACCTGGGGCGGTCCGCGGGTATTCATCTGCAATACATCGTCGCCGCCGCGGCACCCTTCGTGGTGTTTGGCCTCGAGCGGCTGAGGCTGGTGACCGTGGTCGTCATCCTCGGGCTCGTTCTGCATCTCGTCGCCTGGTTCCAGTTCCCGCCCGAGAAGGCACTGATCCGGGCCGATCAGGAGCTGCTCGACTCACTGTACGCGCAAGCGGCGATCACGACTGTCGGCCTGATCGCAGCATCGATCTGGTATGCGTTCCGGCTGGTCGAGCGGGCCCGGGCGGAAACCGACGCGTTGCTGCGCAATATCCTGCCGGACAGCGTGGCGGACCGGCTCAAGGCGAGGCCCGGCGAGCTGATTGCGGATACCCACGACGAGGTGAGCGTCCTCTTCGCCGATATCTCGGGGTTCGTCGCCCTGGCGCGCAGCCTCGGCGCGTCCAAGGTCGTGAACCTGCTCAACGAGATCGTCAGCGAGTTCGACAAGCTTGCGGCCAAGCACGGGGTCGAGAAAATCAAAACGATCGGCGATGCCTACATGGCCGTCGCTGGCCTGCCGGACCCCACCCATGATCACGCCGAGCGCCTTGCAAGAATGGCGCTCGACATGCTGGCAATCGTGGAGCGCGTGCAGGCCGAAACGGGGCTGAGGCTGCAGATGCGAATCGGAATGGCAGCCGGACCCGTGCTTGCCGGGGTAATCGGAACCCGCAAGTTCAGCTACGATGTGTGGGGGGATGCGGTGAACCTTGCGGCGCGGCTTGAAAACTTGGGAGAGCCCGGGCGCATTCACTTATGCCCGATCTGCCGCGATCGGCTGCTGCACGCGTTCGACATCGAGTCACGCGGGCTGACGCAGATCAAGGGCGTCGGCCAGCAGGAGACATGGTTCCTGGTCGGGATCCGGACTCATGTATCGGGCGGACTCGGCTGAGCCCGACTATGCGGCTGCGTTCCTGCCGCGGCGGTCTCTTGGGCGAGCCACGCGTCGAGGCGGACGATCTCCCCGGGGCTGATGCAAAGTCCCAGCTTCGAGCGGCGCCAGACGATATCGGCGGCCGTTTGGGCCCATTCCTCGCGCATGAGGTAGCGCACCTCCGCTTCGTGTAGACCGCCACCGAAATCCACCCCGAGATCCTGAGGCGTGCGGGCGTCACCGAGAACGTGTGAGGCACGAGTGCCGTAAGCATGTGCGAGGCGTTCGAGAAAAGGTCTCCTCAGGCCAGGGTGCCGAGAGCCCAGCGACGAGACCATCTCGCGGAATTCATC
>JAEVZQ010000328.1 GCA_023392135.1 Pseudomonadota bacterium
CTCTCGCGCCTCCCGCACGACGGCGCGTGCATAGGGATGGCGGCTTGCAGCAGCGAGGGTCGCCGCATGGGCCAGCAGGTCATCGCCGCAGGACTGAGGATCGGTGAGCCGTGGCTCGCCCAGCGTGAGCGTACCCGTCTTGTCGAAAACGATCGTGTCCGTTTCCGCCAACCGCTCCAGCCCGTCGGCCGCTTTCACGATGACACCGCGGCCGAACAGACGGCTCGTGGCCGCCACCTGTACGGCCGGCACGGCAAGCGCCAGCGCGCAGGGGCAGGTGATGATGAGCACGGCGATGGCAGCCGTCAGCGCAGGCTCCCAGCCGTACCCCGCTATCAGCCAGCCGACCAGAGTCGTGAGACCCAGCAGATGCACCACCGGCGCGTAATAGCCCGCAGCCCGGTCGGCGAGCCGCACGTAGCGCCCCCTGCCCTGCTCGGCGGCGGGCATCAGCCGGCCGATCTCGGCCAACAGCGTGCTTTCATTGGTGGCCGTGGCTTCGATGACGAGGGCCGCGCCCATGTTCAGCGTTCCGGCGAACACCTTGCGTCCCGGTTCCGCCGTGCCCGGCTCGGCCTCTCCGGTGATCAGGCTCTCGTCGATCGCGCCGTTGCCTGCGACGATCTTTCCGTCGGCGCCGATCCGCTCGCCGGTCGCAACGAGGATCCGCATGCCGGGGGCCAGCGCACGCGCAGGCAGGCGATCCGTGCTGCCGTCCGGGAGCAGCACGGTCGCCGTGCTTCCGCGCAGGCCGAGAAGATTGGCGGCAGCGCCGGCAGCGCGCGTGCGCATGCTCTGATCGAGAAAGCGGCCGATGAGCAGGAAGAAGAGCAGCGACACGGAGGCATCGAAGTAGACGTGCTCGCTGCCGCGCATCGTCTGGACCAGGCTCATGCCCGTCGCCAGAATCACGGCAAGCGAGATCGGCACGTCCATATTCAGCCGGCGCGACCCGAGGGCCTGCAGGGCCGAACGGAAGAACGGCTGGCCGGCATAGGCGATCGCAGGCAGCGCGATGAGTGCAGAAATCCAGTGGAACAGCGTCTGAACCGACTGCTCCATGTCGCCCGCCTGGCCTGACCAGACGGCGACGGACAGCAGCATGATGTTCATGGCTGCGAATCCCGCCACGCCGACGCGGCGCAGGAACTCCTTGTCGGCGGACCTGTCGCTCGCAACGTCCTCGAGCAACGGAGCGGCCTTGTAACCGGCCCTGCCAAGGGCATCGACCAGATCGTCGGTCGTGACCCGGCCCTTGCCGCTCGTCACGGTCACGCGGCGTGCGGAGAGATTCGCGCGTGCCGAAAGCACGCCGGGGTACGCGGCGAGCGCCGTCTCGACCTTACGCATGCAGCCGCCGCAATGCATGTTCTCGACGACAAGCGTCGTCAACTCGCATGCTGACTTGCTCTGATGGCTGCCAGCAGCAGCCACCGCCGCGTGCGGGGCGGCTGGCGTCAGGACTTGAGCCACAGCCTTTTCCTCACTCTGTAAACGGGCTCGGTTTCGCCTGAGCCGATCCAGACCGCTTCGAGGTCGACGAGCCAGGCACCGGGGGAGAGGTCTTCGACGCCCCCCACATAGTGCCCCGGCTCCACCTCTTTGAGCACGAGCCTCCTGTCGAATTCGACCGTGGAAGGCCGGCCGAGCGTGCCGGAGATGCGTAGCCCGGAAACCGGAGTGCCATCCGTCTTGCGCAGCAAGAACGTCAGCCCTGCAGCAGGATCGAGCGCAGCCTCCGCCGTCCAGCCGAGCTGCGCCTGCCGATCCCCGGCAGCGATACGATCGTTGTACTGCAGTCCCTTCCGGTAGGGCTCGTTGGCGACCACGCCAGAGTAGGTCGATAGCGCCGCGTAGATGAAAATGCCGTTGGCGAAGAACACCGCGCCGAAGAACGCGATCACCGCCATCAGCACATTGCGGCCGCTAAGACCCTGCCTCTCCTGCCGGGCTGGCATCCCTGCACCTTTCATACTCATCATTTGCCGCGTCCCGATGCGCTCTGGAAGATGGCATCGCGGCGCATCTTGGTGCCGGTGGCGACGTCCTTCACGATGAAATCGAACCGGGTGGACGGCGGCGTAAGCTGTCCCAGATGCTCGGGCGGCACAGTCACCAGCACGCGCACCTCGCGCAAGTTGTCGGCCGGAATGCTGAGCGCGCCATCGCCATCATGCCCGACGATCCGCATGGCCGCGCCTTGCAGCCCGTCGACGTCCAGCACCACGTCCACCGGCTCATGCTGCTTATTGAGCACCTTCACGGTATAGCCATTGCGCACGCCGCCGTCCGACAGCGGCACGAACAGCACGCCGCGATCATGCAGCACGTTCACTTCGAGCGTCGTTCGGGACATGAGACCGAGGGCCATCACGATGGTGACCAGGCCGATTAGGGCGGAGTAGAGGACCGTGCGCGGACGGACCAGCTTCAATGATTCATGGACGACGCCCTTGGCCTTGGCCTCCTGCTTCGCGACGGTGTCATAGGTGATGAGACCGCGCGGTCGGCCGATCTTGTCCATGATGTCGTTGCAAGCATCGATGCACAGCGCACACTGAATGCACTCGAGTTGCGCCCCGTCGCGGATGTCGATGCCCATCGGACAGACGGCGACGCAGGCCTTGCAATCGATGCAATCGCCGCGGCCATCCCAACCCTGGCCCTTGCGGACAGGCCCGCGCGGCTCGCCCCGCTCCGTCCGGTAGCTGACGAGCAGCGTGTGCCGGTCGACCATGGCGCCCTGGATGCGCGGCCACGGGCACATATAGATGCAGACCTGCTCACGCGCGATGCCGCCGAGGAGATAGGTCGTGAACGCAAAAATGCCGAGGAATAGATACGCGATAGCCGGCGCGGTTCCGGTCACCAGCTCGGCTGCGAGCGTCGGGGCGTCCCGGAAGTAGAAGACGAGCGCACCGCCGGTGGCCAGGCCGATCCCCAGCCAGCTGACGTGCGTCATCACCTTCTTGGAGATCTTGGTCGCGCTCCACGGCTCCTTGTCGAGCCGGATGCGGGCGTTGCGGTCGCCCTGCCAGAACCGCTCGACGGCCAGCATGAGGTCGGTCCAAACGGTCTGCGGGCAGGTAT
>JAEVZQ010000057.1 GCA_023392135.1 Pseudomonadota bacterium
GTCCATGGTGATGGAGAAGGGCGCCTATCTGCTGGAGGGCCTGAAAGATCTGCAGCGGCGGCACAAGGCCATTGGTGATGTCGACGGCCTCGGCCTGGCGCTGCGCATGGAAATTTGCGAGCCGCGCGACAGCTACACGCCGTCCAAAGCCATTGTCGACCGCATGGTCGATGAGGGCTTGAAGGGCGATATCGATATCGATGGGCGCCGCTACGGCTGCGTGCTCGATATCGGCGGCTATTACAAGAACGTGGTGACGCTGGCACCCAGCTTGCACATCACGAAGGAGGAAATGGACCTGGCTCTCAAGCTGCTGGATGCGCTGCTTCTTCGCGCAACCCGCGACTGATTGCCGAACCGGAGCTGGCTTGAGCATTCGCACAACGCCGCTGTGCAGCGACATGGGGTTTTCCGGATCACCGAAAGGGGCTCGGGCAATATCGGCGTGAGCGCAGTTAATCGAGTTCAACGAGCGTAAGAAACGTAAATGAGTACGCAGGACAGGCTGCAAGAGAGTGAGGGGTCGCTGTTGTTGCCCGGCGGGCGCGTCGGCGTTCTGCTGATCCATGGCCTTGGCGGCACCCCGGTGGAGTTGCGCTTCGTCGCGCAGGCCCTCAACCGGGCCGGTTACACCGTTTACTGTCCGCTTCTCGTCGGACACGGCGGCTCCGAGGAGCTGCTCAATACGACGGGTTGGACGGACTGGTACAATTCCGTCGAGGAGGCGCACGACCTGCTCAAGCAGCGCTGTGATGTGGTGCTCGCCGGCGGTTTGTCAGCGGGCGTTCCTCTGGCACTGCTGCTTGCGGCGCGCAGGCCGGAGCAGGTTCACGGCTGCGTTCTCTATTCGCCGACGTTCTGGCCGAATGGCTGGGCCATTCCCTGGTACTTCAATTTCTTCAAGCTGATCCGGCACAAGTGGTTCGCCAATCTCCTTCGATTGAGGGAGTGCGCGCCCTACGGCATCAAGGATGAGCGCATCCGCCGCTTCGTTCTCGATTCACTGCAGAGCGACGGCCGGCCGCTGGACGACATTTTCGGCCGCCGGGGCGGTACCGTGCTGGAATTCAGGTGGCTGGCCAAGGCCGCAAAGGAAGTGCTGGGCGAAGTCAAGCAGCCAGCCCTGATTTTTCATCCGCGCTTCGACGATCAAAGCAACATCAAGAACACCCTGATGCTGCAGAAGCGGCTTGGCGGGCTCAATGAAGTGATCGTGCTGGAGGACAGCTATCACATGGTGACGCTGGACCGGCAGCGAATGCAGGTCGCCGCAAAAACCGTAGAGTTCGTGGACTGGCTTGCGAAGCGGCTCCAGGGCAAGGACGAGATCGAGCGCATCAAGCAGGGCGTGGCTGCGGGGGTTGCAGAGTAAGCGCGATGAGCCGCGAGGCAGAAACCTCAGCGGCTCTTGTCTCGATCCTCAGGCGGTGCAGCGGGGCAGCTCTGCGGGCGCCCGTTGCCATACGAAGGATTCACTCAGGAATTTTACGCCCAAATATCCTTTGACCTGGAGGCGGTCGGGAGCACGCAGGCTGATTTCGACGTCATAGGACTTGCCTTCCTTCGGATCGTAGATCCAGCCCTCGTCCCACGCGCCGTTCGGCTGCAATTTGAGGTCGCCGATGATCTGAAGGCCGCAGATGGGGCGCTCCCTGTTGCGGGGATCGGGATTGAAACCGTCCGTCAATGGCTGGCCTTTCTCGTCGGTCATCTCTTTCAGCCAGATGATGCGGCCGCAAAGACTTTGGCCGCAGGGTGCAATTTCGATCGCGCCTTGGCCCGTATCGTCGAACCAGATGCCCACCGGCGTCGGTGGCGCGGTCGGAGGCACTTTTGGTGGGGCCGTTTGCGCCCCAGCTCCAATTGCCGCACCCGATAGCAGCGAAATAGAGGCTGCGATGCCGAAAGCAAAACGCCTGATGCAGGCGGCCTGCAGCAGAATTGCAGCGCGCATCTCATATCGGATCATATGATCGGACTTCATGAACGATCCTCATACACTCTGTTGTAAGGTGTAATCAGCTCCATGGGCGGGATGATATGCCTTGGAAGCGCCAAACTCGTGCGTTCATTCCCGCGTTGAGGTCAGGACTTCCTGAGGTGATACTTAACTCCTGTCGCTCTGGGGAGTGGCGCCATGATGGCAGACCTTCTATAAGGGACGGGCGCTCGCGGGGTGGCACGCACAGGATCGATGCCCAGCGAATTGCTCGAAATGCGGCCGGGTGTAACCTGCGGTACTTTTTTATTCGCATCTAAGCGGATAGTCATCCGATCGCGTTTAACTGATCAGACCGTGGAAACCCGATGATACTGACGCTGGCCATCCGCAATCTGTTTCACGATCGGATTCGTCTGATCGTCACGCTCGTCGGGATCTTGTTTTCGATCGTGCTCGTCGCCGTGCAGCTTGGGCTTTACCTTGGCGCGCGCAAAATGATCATCGACATGATCGAGTACAGCAACGGTGAGCTTTGGATCACCGCTTACGGCGCCAAGAGCTTTGAAGAAGGCGGCATACTGCTCACCCCGCGTGAGCGCCACGCAGCGCTCGCCGCTCCGGGCGTCGCTGCCGTCGTTCCGCTCGTCGTTTCGTTTGCCGAATGGCGCAAGCCGGGTGGCGGCAGCACGAATACCGTGATCGTCGGGTCTAACGTCGAGGATAACGGGCTGAAGGCATGGAAAATCGTCGACGGTTCGCTTGCCTCGATCGAGGCTCCGGACGGCGTGGCGGTGGACCGCAGCTATCTTGGCGACCTCGGCGTCAAGGGTATCGGTGATGTCGCCCAGGTCGGCGACAGCCGTGTGCGTGTGCGGGCCATTACGGAAGGAATCCGGTCGTTCACGATGGCGCCCTACATCTTCACGACGCTCAATCGTGCGCGGTCGTTGCTTGGCGTGCCGAGTGAGAATTCTACGTATTTCCTCGTGCAGGTCGCGCCGGGCACCAACATCGAGCATCTGCGCAAGGACCTCGCCGAGCGTCTGCCCAATGTCGAGGTGTTGACGAAAGCCGAGTACCGCGACCGCAGCCTCGATCAGTGGCTGTTCTCGACGGGGGCCGGCGTGGCGCTCATCGGCGGGGCCATTCTCGGACTGCTGGTTGGAACCGTCATCGTGGCGCAGACGCTCTATTCGAGCACGAAGGATCATCTCAACGAGTTTGCGACCTTGCGTGCTCTCGGTTCATCGTCCGGCTACATTCACAAGGTGATCCTGGCGCAGGCGGGTCTCAGTGCGGTCATCGGGTATATCCTGGGAATGACTATCGCGCTCGTCGTCGTGGTGCTCAGCACGCATACGGCACTGCCCATCATCATGACGCCGGGACTAGCGGTTTCACTCTTCCTGCTGACGCTCTTCATGTGCGCCATCTCGGCCGTATCGGCGATCATGAAGGTCACCAAGATCGATCCAGCCATGGTGTTCAGCCGATGAGCCATCCGGTCGTTCTCGAGGCGCGAGATATCGTCAAGGAGCTGGGCGAGGGTGCTGGGCGTGTGCGGGCGCTCAAGGGCGTCAGCCTGTCGCTCAGGGCCGGCGAGCTGACGCTGCTGATGGGCCCCTCCGGCAGCGGCAAGACGACCCTGCTGTCAATTCTCGGCTGTATCCTGACGCCGACCTCTGGGACGGTGCGCATCAAGGACGAGACCATCGAGGGACTGACGCCCGAACAGCTCGCCGATCTGCGGCGCCGGCATATCGGCTTCATTTTCCAGTCCTATAATCTTTTCCCGACACTGACAGCCATCGAGAATGTCCGCTTGGCACTGGACGTGCGTGGCATGACCTATGCCGAAACGGTGGCGAAGGCCGAAGGCGCCTTGAAGGCCGTTGGGCTCGCCCACAAGCTGCGCAGCTATCCGCGGAACATGAGCGGCGGTGAGCAGCAGCGCGTCGCGGTCGCCCGGGCCCTTGCCGGTGCTCCCTCCGTAATTCTCGCGGATGAACCGACGGCTGCGCTGGACAGTGAGAACGGGCACGCGGTCATGGCACTGCTGGCGCAGATCGCCAAGGACCACAATCACGCGGTGCTGGCCGTGACGCACGATCCACGTACGCACGCCTATGGCGACCGCATCGTCCGTATCGAGGATGGGCGCATCGTCGGGGAGGACCGTCGCCCCGAGGCGAACAAGAACGTGAAGAAGTACGACATCACGAGAAAGCGAAAGGCCAATGCCTAGGATCGACTCCACTGCCACGACGCTGGTGATCGCGGTGGCGCTCGCCGCTGCGGTCGGATACGGCGTCAACGAATGGACCGAGGCGCGCAAGCGAGAGCAGCAGACGAGCTCGGTCGCCGCGGTTGCGCAGCCTGCACCTGTCAAATCGGAATGGGCTGCATCGGCCCCAGGTCGCGTCGAGCCACGTGGTGGTGAAATCCGCCTCACAGCTCAGGCACCCGGCCGTGTGGTCAAGGTTCTTGCCCGGATCAATGATCAGGTCAAAGCCGGCGATGTGCTCGTTCTGCTCGATGAGGAGGAAGCGCGTGCCCGGCTCGCTGCCGCGGAGGCGCAGGAGGCCGCGAGCCGCCGCGCTCGGGACGATGAGAGCGTCGGCAAGCAGGCCCAGGATCGCCGCAGCGCCGAGGATGCGCTGGCCAATGCAGAACGCTCGCTGCATGCAGCGCGGGTCGATCTGGATCGGCTGCTGGTCGCGCGCGGGAGCAATGATGCGCGACAGGACGAAATCGACCGGGCGCGCGCAAACCTGGCCGCAGCGGAGGAACGGGTTGAGCGCGAGCGCCAGGAGCTGGGCCGCGTAGAAGCGACTTCGGGTATGCCGCTGCCCACCCGGCTAGAGGCGGCACTGGCGCAGGCGCGTGCCGAGGTGCGGCTCGCGGA
>JAEVZQ010000335.1 GCA_023392135.1 Pseudomonadota bacterium
TTGAAAGCCTCACTGCCGCGCTCGTCGGCGTGGCCGGTGAGCACGACGGAGTCTGGTTGCTTGATCTTCAAATACTCCAGCAGAAGCTCCATCGCCTTACGTCCATCTTCCGTGAGAGCCGCCTTCCGGAAAACGAACTGGATCGGCACCGGAACCGGCGCACGCACCGCAACCTGTGAACGGGACGGCTGCTTGGGGTCGCGAGCGGCGGCAACCAGGCTTTCGAGGTTCTGCATCATGCTGGTTGAGGGATCCGGCCCCCCGGCAGCAGCTTTCGACTCGGGCTGGCGGTATCCGGGATCCGCCATCTGCACTGCATCGGCGGCACTCGTGGAGAGCCCAAGGACCGGGTTCTTGCTGGCGAATTCGTGCTCGGTGACCAGGGTCCACTCGCCTCGACCATCCGCCTTCACGGTACCGACAGGCTTACCGTCCGCGGTGACCGTCACCGTCGAGTTGGGCGGCGCGGAGCCTGCAAATACGGACCAGCCGTCGGGGCTGATCCGGGCCACGTCGAATGCTGGGGCTGACGCTGACCCGTCACGTGGTTTCAGTGCGTCGAGGTCGGGCACTGCCAGCGCGGCCCTCTCGGGTGTCGCCGATTGGGTTGTGGACGGCTGATCCGGTGCGGGCCCCAGGAAGGCAGGCGACAGCACCACTGCCGCTGCTGCAACCGGCAGCGCGGCGAGCATTACAGGTATGACCAGACCGCGACGGAACATCTGCGTACGCCTTCCACACCCGACTTTCTACCATCCCTAACGCAGAGTAAACAAGATGTTCCATGTATTTTCGACTGAAAGCTCAGGCAGGTTAAGATCAGCGATGGGCTGACCGCGCCAGTTCGTCTGGCCATGCTGCCCACGTACCCAAAACAACGAGGCCGAGCACGCGATGGCTCGGCCTGGAACGACTTGCAAATGGCGAGATTACCGGACTGAGCACTACTCCCGGTAGACGAGCACCGGGATCTTGCTATGGGTCAGCACCCGCACCGTCTCGCTGCCGAGCAGCAGGCCGGCGATGCCGCGGCGGCCATGGGAGCCCATCACGACCAGGTCGCAGCCATGCGAGTTGGCCGCCTCGATGATCGCCTCGTAAGGGCTAGCGTGCCGGATATGGACCGCGTTTCGCGGAACGCCTGCGGCCTTGGCGGCATCAGTGATTTTGTTCAAGAAATTCCAGGCGTTCGTCTCCGAGCGCATCTCGTAGTCGCCCTCGGGGATCGCCACGGCGACCTCGCCGATAGCAATGGCCTGCCACGGCGCGGTCACCGTGATCGCCGTCACGCGCGCATTGAGCGACTGGGCGAGCTTCACCCCATAGAGCGCCGCCCGCTCGGAAAACTCTGACCCGTCGGTGGGAAGAAGAATGTGCTTGTACACGCGGGTCCTCCTGTCCTGATTGACTAGTGGTCCGATCGCTCCACTAGCCCCGGTCCTGATCGCAATGTGGACACATTGGGCCAGCGCCGTTTGGGGTCAAGTCCATCCCGGAAATACGGCAAATCGGCCCGACACCGTTCCAATGGCGAGCATTGGAGGGCGGTCGTGAGCATCATCCTGGCCTGACTCGATTCCGCAAGCATTGACTGGCATCAATGTGGGTGGGGAGCGGCGGCCGCGATGTAAGCAATAATGTGGCAACCCCAGTGGCACTGTAACGCTGGTCTGCTCGACCGGAGGCGTGCTACTGCGCAAAATCAGGTGCGTGACAATCAGGATCGGCAGGTCCATGAGCGGAACAGGGCGCATGAGCGCCGAGACGGAATCGCTGCGGCTGAAGGCCATTCTCGACTCGGCCGTTGCAGGGATCATCACGATCGACAGCTCTGGTCGGATCGAGACCGTGAACCAGGCGGCCGAGGAGCTGTTCGGCTACACTGCGGCAGAGCTCGCCGGCCGCAACGTCTCCATGCTCATGCCAGAGCCCTATGCGAGCAAGCACGACGGATTCCTGGAACGATATCTGGAGACCGGCGAACGCAGGATCATCGGCATCGGCCGGGAGGTGCAGGGCCTCCGCCGTGACGGCACACGCTTTCCCATGCACCTGTCGGTCGGCGAGTACTCGATCGGAAGCCGGCGCTACTTTACCGGCTTCGTCCTCGATCTCAGCGCTCAGCGGGCTATCGAGGTCCGGTTGGACCGGGAGCAGGCGCTGTCCCGCTCGATATTCGGGAACCTTCCGGATCCTGTGGTGATAACCGACCCGGAAGGCCAGATCCGGCTCGTCAACCCGGCCTTCATGAAGATGTTCGGCTATACGCAGGAGGAGGTCGCAGGCCTGGGCTGCGCCAGCCTGTACGCCGACGCCCAGCAGGCCGAACCGTTCATCAAGGTCGCGTCAGGCGGTGGAAACGAGTTCGGTCCCCAGACCATCGAGTTCCGCCGGTGCGGCGGCAAGTCGTTCCCGGCGCGGGCCGTCCATCGCGCAATCGTCGACCGCAACGGCAACACCGTCGGTGGCTTGGCCCTTATTCATGACATCACCGCGGAACGTGCGCAGGCGGCAACCTTGCAGCAGGCTCAGCGCATGGAGGCCGTGGGCCAGCTCACGGGCGGCGTGGCCCATGACTTCAATAACCTGCTGACGGTCATTCTCGGCAACCTCGAGCTGCTCGAGCCGAAGCTCGAAGACGAGTTCAGCATCAGCCTCGCGACGGAGGCGCGCGAGGCTGCGGAAATGGGGGCGCGGCTTACGGACCGGCTGCTGACGTTCGCCCGGCGGCAGCGTTTGGAGACGCGCCGCATCGACCTCAACGAGTTCGTGTTGAGCCTGACCGAGTTGCTGCGGCGGACGATCGGGACGAACATCGACCTGTCCACCTCCAAGGCGGCAGATCTCTGGTCGACGGAAGCTGACCCCGGCCAGATCGAGAACGCGGTGCTCAATCTGGCAATCAACGCGCGCGATGCCATGCCGAACGGCGGAAGGCTCGTGATCGAGACTCAGAATGCATCTCTCGATGCCGAGGCGGTGGAGATGCTTCCGGGATTCGCGCCGGGCGACTATGTCCTCCTGTCGGTTGCCGACACCGGCATCGGCATGACCCCCGAGGTCCAGGCGCGTTGTTTCGAGCCGTTCTTCACGACCAAGGGACCTTCGAAGGGCAGCGGCCTCGGGCTGTCGACCATCTACGGTTTCGCGCGCCAGTCGGGCGGCAACGTCACGATCTACAGCGAGCCGGGCCGCGGGACCACGGTCAACATCTACCTCCCGCGCGCCACCGACGTCCCCGCGAGTGAACCGAGGCCGGCATCGGCCTCGATCAGGGCCAGCGATGGCGAGACGATCCTCGTGGTCGAGGACGACGATCGCGTGCGCCGGCTCACCCGCGCCCGGCTCAAGGACCTCGGATACCGTGTCGAGGAAGCGTCCAACGGACAATCGGCTTTGGCTGTTCTCGAGAGCAAGCCTGGCATCGACCTCGTCTTTTCCGACCAGGTCATGCCGGGCGGCTTATCGGGGCTCGACCTCGCCGAGATGATTCGTGAGCGTTACCCCGCGACACGGGTCGTGCTGACATCCGGCTACTCCGCTGATCTGATCGGGCGCGAGCGAGTGGATGAGCTCAAGCTGAGGGTGCTCCGCAAGCCCTATCAACAGGCAGACCTCGCCCGTGTCTTGCGTGAGGCACTGGATCGCGGCACGCCCTGATAGCAAGGCCGTCGGGGCAAGAGCGAGCTCCATAAGACTATCGTCGTACACGTTTGTCTAAGCTCTTGTGCAGCAAGCCGCTTTTCTGGTCATCTCATCACCAGGAGGTCGGCATGCTCATCGGGGTGCCCAAGGAGATCAAGGTCCGCGAGTATCGCGTCGGACTGACGCCCGCCAGCGTTCGCGAGCTGACGGCGCTCGGTCACGAGATTCTGGTCGAGGAGGGGGCCGGAGCCGGCATCGGTATCGACGACAGCGATTATCAGCGCGCGGGCGCTGCTATCGTCCAGCGCGCTAGCGAGATTTTCTCTCGCGCCGAGATGATCGTGAAGGTGAAAGAGCCTCAGCCCGCAGAGCGGGAAATGCTGCGGCGGGGGCAGGTGCTGTTCACGTATCTGCATCTTGCACCCGACCCCGACCAGGCTACGGACCTCCTTCAGAGCGGCGCTGTTTGCATCGCCTATGAAACGGTGACATCTCCCTCCGGGGGATTGCCTCTGCTCGCCCCGATGTCGGAGGTGGCCGGCCGCATGTCGGTGCAGGCCGGGGCTTATTTTCTCGAGAAGGCGCATGGCGGGCATGGCGTGCTGCTCGGCGGCGTGCCGGGCGTCGATCCTGCGAAAGTGGTGGTGATCGGCGGCGGTGTCGTCGGCACCAACGCCGTGCACATAGCGCTCGGAATGGGCGCCGATGTCTGGGTCATCGACCGCAGCGTGGATGTTCTGCGCCGGCTCTGGAGCCATTTCGGGCGGCCGCTCAACACGGTCTACTCCACCCGTGATGCCATCGATCGCCATCTGAGGGACGCGGATCTGGTGATCGGCGCTGTTCTGATCCCGGGTGCCGAGACACCAAAGATCATCACGCGCGACCACGTGAGGATGATGCGGCCGGGGTCAGTGATCGTCGATGTCGCCATCGACCAGGGCGGGTGCGCAGAGACATCGCGGCCCACGACGCACGATAGCCCGACCTACACCGTCGACGGCGTCATTCATTACTGCGTCGCCAATATGCCCGGTGGCGTGCCGAAGACTTCGACGCAAGCGCTGAATAACGCGACGCTACCGTTCGTCATTGCATTGGCCGGGAAGGGTTGGAAACGCGCACTGGCTGAAGACGAGCATCTTCGCGATGGACTGAATATCTGGGACGGCAAAGTGACCTGCGAACCTGTAGCCAAGGCGCTGGGCTACACGTATGTTCCCGCCGAAGAGGTCTTGGGCTGAGGCTCTTGGCGCTTCAGACCTAAAGCAACAGCTTTGATTGACTGAGACGCGAGGCCCTGAATGACAAAGCTTTCTTACCTCCGAGCGACGGTGCCGGAGGCCTTGGAG
>JAEVZQ010000273.1 GCA_023392135.1 Pseudomonadota bacterium
GAGCCCGAGGCATGCTCCGACCGCGTCATGACGGCTTCGCCGCCGGCCGAACGGATCGCCTCTGCGATTTCGGGCGTGTCGGTCGCGACCACGACCCGGCCCACATCGGCCGCCATCGCGCGCTCCCAGACGTGGGCGATCATCGGCTTGCCGTGAATGTCCGCCAGTGGCTTTCCGGGCAAGCGGGTCGCCTGCATGCGGGCGGGGATGATGACGAGCGTGCCGGTCATGAAGCGCGTCTTCCTCTGACAGTGCGATGAAGCGAGTGACAATTGGTCTCGGGGCGAGCGGCTGGACCGAACCGCAGGCCCGGTTGCATGAAGATCGAGACTTTCTATAGTCGGCCGCCGATTACGGTACGAGTGGAAAGAGCGCGAACGGGCTGCGGGCAAGAGGGCTGGGGATTCGATGGATACCTGGGAGTTCAACAAGATTGCCGGGGCTGTGCTTGCGGCGCTTCTGCTCATGTTCGGATCGGCGACATTCATCGAACTCCAGATGGGCCACAAGCCGGAAAAGGCCGGCTATACGCTGCCCGTCGAGGTCACGACGGCGCAGGGTCCGACGCAGCCGGCAGCTCCCGCCGGTTTGGACTTCGAGAAGGTCAAGGGCCTGCTGCAGAATGCCAGCGCCGATAACGGGCAGGCTACTTTCAAGCGTTGCAGCACCTGCCACACCCCCGACAAGGGCGGCCGGAACGCGACCGGCCCCAACCTATGGGGAATCGTCGGCCGCCCGCGGGCATCTCACGAGGGCTTCAACTACTCCGACGCCATGAAGTCGAAGGGCGGCGAGTGGACCTATGAAGAAATCGCCGAGTTCGTTCACAACCCGAAGGGCTACATCCCGGGTAACAAGATGGCGTTCGCTGGTCTCAAGAGCGAGGCCGAGATCGCCGATCTGCTCGCTTACCTGCGGACTTTGAACGACAGTCCGCCGCCACTACCCGCTGCAAACTGAGCGGCGACACGACCATCACGAGATCAACGTGCGAATTTTGGGGCCGGCGGCTGTCATGGCAGACCCGTGACCAGCCGCCGCAGCCGCTTGCCGCAGCAGGAATGCGACCCCTGAGCCGTTTGCTCCGGGTTTAAACCCTTGTTATGACAGTCATTGTTAAGACGGCCTAGCCACGGCATTTGCGGGGCCGCGTTTGCTGCTATAACGGCAGCCCAATTGTCTCGAAGCCGCTGTGACCTCATCTTTCGATTTTTCGAGCGGCTCGAGGATGGACATGGGTCGGGGCACTCAGCCGGATTTCAATCAGGAGTAACGTGTGCAGGCACGGTTCACGCGTATTTTAGGCAACGGCATACTGGCGCTGGCCGCGGCGATGCTGGCGCTCAACGCAGGTAGCGCCGAACTGCAAGCCGGCACGGAAACACGCCATCACGCGCTATCTCTCGTTGGCGACCCGAAGTTCGGGCCCGACTTACAGCATTTCGACTGGGTCAATCCGGATGCGCCGAAGGGGGGCACGGTCCGCCAGTGGGCGATGGGCACGTTCGATAGCCTAAACGGGTTCTCGGTCCAGGGCAACGCCGCGCTCGGCCTCGGCCTGATCTACGACACGCTCATGGCTTCGAGCCCCGACGAGCCCTCGACCGAGTACGGGCTCTTGGCGGAATGGGTCTCGTTCCCCGAGGATTTCTCCAGCGCCACGTTCGGATTACGCCCCGAAGCACGGTTTCATGACGGCGAGCCGGTCAAGCCCGAGGACGTCGTCTTCTCGCTCGAAGCTCTGAAGAAGGCGCATCCGCACTACAACGCCTACTATCGCAACGTCGTGCGTGCCGAGAAGACGGGTGATCACGAGGTGACCTTCACTTTCGACCAGAAGGGCAATCGCGAGTTGCCGCAGATCGTCGGCCAGCTTCCGGTGCTGCCGAAGCACTTCTGGGAAGCCAAGGGCGCGAACGGCTCGCCGCGTGATCTTTCGCGCAGCACGCTCGAGGTGCCGCTCGGCTCCGGTGCCTACAAGATCAAGTCCTTCGATGCCGGGCGCAGCATCGCCTACGAGCGTGTGAAGGACTGGTGGGGCAAGGACCTGCCGGTCAACAAGGGCCAGTGGAATTTCGACGAGTTCGTCTTCAACTACTTCCGCGATCAGGTGCCGGCATTCGAGGCTTTCAAGGTGGGCTCGATAGACTTCTGGCGCGAGACGAGCGCCAAGAACTGGGCGACCTCCTACGACTTCGACGCCGTCCGCCGCGGGCTCGTGAAGAAGGAGCAGATCCCGGTCAAGCGCGTGACGCCGATGCAGGCGTTCGTAATGAACCTGCGCCGGCCGCAGTTCCAGGACGTGCGCGTGCGCCAAGCCTTCAATCTGGCGTTCAACTTCGAGTGGATGAACAAAAACCTGTTCTTCGACCAGTACAAGCGTACGCGCAGCTATTTCGGCAACTCGGAGCTGGAGGCGACAGGACTGCCGACCGGCCGCGAGCTCGAGATCCTCAATGAGATTAAGGACCAGGTGCCGCCGGAGGTGTTCACGGCCGAATGGAAGAACCCGGTGAACGCCACGCCGCAGGATCAGCGCAACAATCTGCGGCAGGCGGCGCGGCTGCTCGCGGAAGCGGGCTGGAAGCCCCAGAACGGCGTGCTGACCAACGCCAAGGGCGAGCAGCTGGCCGTCGAGTTCCTGCTGGTGCAGCCGGACTTCGAGCGCGTGGTGCTGCCATTCAAGACTGATCTGGAGCGGCTGGGTGTCAAGGTGACGGTCCGGATCGTGGACTCGTCGCAGTATCAGCGGCGCGCGGATACGTTCGACTACGACATCATCGTCGATTCCTTCCCGCAGTCGATTTCGCCCGGCAACGAGCAGCGTAATTTCTGGGGCTCGGTTGCGGCGGACACCCAGGGCAGCC
Source organism: Pseudomonadota bacterium (assembly GCA_023392135.1). GTDB lineage: Bacteria > Pseudomonadota > Alphaproteobacteria > Rhizobiales > Hyphomicrobiaceae > ZC4RG25. Next base: position 2,868 of record JAEVZQ010000273.1, read on the forward strand.
AGAACGCCATCGGCATCAAGAACCCGGCGATCGACAAGCTGATCGACAAGATCATCTTCGCGTCCGACCGGGAGGAGCTCGTGGCAGCTACCCGGGCGCTCGATCGCGTGCTGCTGTGGAACTACTACGTCATCCCGCAGTGGCACACGCCCTATGACCGCATAGCCATCTGGGACATGTTCAGCCGGCCGGAGAAGCTGCCCGAGCAGGATCCTTCGTTCATGCGGGTATGGTGGCTCGATCCGGCAAAGCTGCAGGCGCTGAACGAGAAGCGGGGGCAGCAGGGATGAGCAACGACCGCAAGGCCGCACCTGGACGCGGGCGGGTGGTGCAGCTTGCGGCGGGCATCCTTTTCGGTCTCGCCGCAGTAATGCCGG
>JAEVZQ010000127.1 GCA_023392135.1 Pseudomonadota bacterium
CAATACCTGAGTAACAGATAGAGAGAATTGCCCGCGGCTCGCGTGCGGAAACTCCCCACACGGCCATGACGAGGTCGAATAGACGCCGCGCCCTACCTCCCACATCGTCATCCCCGCGCAGGTGTGGGATCCACGACATGCTGCCGCGAGCGACTCAGCACCTGCTTCACGCGCCCTCCGGCCATGAGCGCAGCGTCTTCTCGGCCGGCGTGATCCTTCGACCACATAAATGCTCGAAGGCGAGCGAAGCAAAGTACACCTAAATCACTGAAAACACGAAGATTTTTGATCCGATTGCAGAGCACCGCCCTGAGCGTTCTCTAAAGCCCGCTCCGTACCGGCGCCACAAACGTTGCCTATCTCCTGACCCGCTCACCGGAGCGCGTGTGGCCTGAGGGGGAGGCTGGCGTTCCCGATCAGGAGGACGACTTATGAAATTGATTCGATGGGGAGTTATCGGGCCGGCGATCATGGCCGCGTGCGTCGGTACGGCCGCGATCCCGGCGATCGCCGCCGACTTCGGCGGGCCGCCGCCCCGCTACCCCGAGCCGCCGCCCATGGAGATGCCGTTCAGCTCCGTCTGGCAGGGCCTCTATGGCGGCGTGCACCTCGGCTACGGCGATGCCGGACATACCGATGGCGTCGTCGGCGGTGGCCAGCTTGGCTACAATTGGCAGGCAAACCGGTTCGTCTATGGCCTCGAGGGCGACATCTCGGTGACGGACACGTCGGTCGACTGGCTCGCCTCGGCGCGGGGCCGTGCGGGCTTTCTGCTCGATGACCGGCTGCTGGCCTACGGCACAGCCGGCGTCGGCTTCGCCAACGCCCATGACGACACCGAGACGGACTTCGTCTACGGGCTAGGCTTGGAGAGCAAGCTTTCCGAGGCGATGACCGCCCGGCTCGAATACCTGACGTACAACGATCTCGACGTCGACGTCATCAGGGCTGGTCTGAACTTCAAGCTCGGTCGATAACAAGACTGCAGAAGAATACGGGGCACGGGTCCGATCAGGCCCGTGCCCTGTCACTTTGCGCAAGGTCAGTCCGCGAACGGGTCCTTCATCAGAATGGTGTCCTCGCGCTCGGGGCTGGTCGAGAGCAGCGTGACCGGGCACTCGATCAGCTCCTCGATGGTGCGCACGTACTTGACGGCTTGCGCCGGCAGATCGGCCCAGGAGCGGGCGCCGCGGGTGGATTGAGCCCAGCCCTCGAAGGTTTCATAAATCGGCTGCACGCGCGCTTGTGCGTTATGGCCGGCGGGCAGGCGGTCGATGCGCTCGCCGTCGAGCATGTAGCCGACGCAGACCTTCACCTCGGCGAAGCCATCGAGGACGTCCAGCTTCGTCAGCGCGATGCCATGAATGCCTGAAACCTTCGTGATTTGACGCACGAGACAGGCGTCGAACCAGCCGCAGCGGCGTTTGCGGCCCGTAACGGTGCCGAACTCGTTGCCGCGCTGACCGATCTCGTCACCCGTCGCGTCATGGAGCTCGGTCGGGAACGGGCCGGCGCCGACGCGGGTCGTGTAGGCCTTGGCGATGCCGAGCACATAGCTGACGGACGCCGGCCCCATGCCGGAGCCGGTCGCCGCCTGGGCCGCCACCGTGTTCGATGACGTCACGAACGGATAGGTGCCATGATCGACGTCGAGCAGAGCGCCCTGCGCGCCCTCGAAGAGGATGCGGTCGCCGGCCTTGCGCCTCGCATCCAGCAACTCCCAGGTGACATCCATGTACGGCAGGATTTTCGGGGCGATCTCGGTCAGCTCCCGGATCAGCTCGTCCTTGGCGATCTCCGGCTGGCCGAGGCCGCGACGAAGGGCGTTGTGATGCACGAGAATCCGGTCGACCTTCGGCCCCAGCGTGCCGAGGTTCTTGAGGTCCTGCACGCGAATGGCTCGACGACCGACCTTGTCCTCGTAGGCCGGACCGATGCCGCGGCCCGTGGTGCCGATGCGGCCGTCGCCGGCGGCCTGCTCGCGCATCATGTCGAGCTCGCGATGGAGCGGCAGAATGAGAGTCGCGTTCTCGGCGATGCGCAGGTTGTCCGGCGTGATGGCGACGCCCTGCTTCTGCAGCCGCTCAATCTCCTCGGCCAGAGCCCATGGATCGATAACGACGCCGTTGCCGATAACGGCGAGCTTGCCTGGGCGCACGACGCCCGACGGCAGCAGCGACAGCTTGTAGGTCTCGCCGTTGATGACGAGCGTATGGCCGGCGTTATGGCCGCCCTGGAAGCGCACCACCACGTCCGCGCGCTCGGAGAGCCAGTCGACAATCTTGCCCTTGCCCTCGTCGCCCCACTGGGCGCCGATCACCACCACGTTCGCCATAGTCGTCCCTTGTCACAAAACGACCCCGGCTCATACGCCGGGGTCTTGAAGGGACTCTATAGCTCAACAACTTGGCGGGTGGACCAATCAATCAGGGTCTGAACGTGATGTTTTTCGCCGCGGGCCATGTGATGCGGTAGCCGAATTCGATCGCGCGCTCCTCATCCGGTGCGAGCTTGTCCTCCCAGGCGAGAATGCCGCGCTTGCCGTCAACCTCGCGGCGGGTCGGCGCGGTGCCGCTCAACAGCTCGACCTTGATGTCCTGGTTGAGCGAGGCCGGGATCTGGTCGAGCACCGTGAAGGCGATAGGGCGTTCGTGGAGGTTCTTGACCGTGATCCGGTAGTTGCGCTGGTCGGTGTGCGAGGTGGAGATCAGCCCCGTTTCGCCGCGCTTTTCGTCAGCGACCGAATAGCGGATGCGTACGGCATCATCGGTTCCGAAGCCAAGCTCGTGCTCGTCACCGCCCGACAGCTGCGGGAGGCGACCGGCACCCACAAACGTCTGGTCGCGAAAGAGCGAGATCTGGCCGGCAAGAAACACGCTGCTTTTGGGCAGGGTCACCTTGGCGTAGAGGAACGCGCGCTCCTCCCGCTTCGGCACGGCACGCACCAGCAGTGTGGGATCGAGTTGTGTCTCGTCGATGGCGACGCGCTTCACTTCACCCGTATTGTCGACAGTCACGCGCCCCGGCACCGCGAAGGTCGCCGCGTACTCCGAGATGCTTGCGGCCGTGTACTGCTCCTTTGCGATAGCCAGATCAGCGGCAGGGGCCGGAGGCGGTGGTGCCGCGCCGAGTGTGCGCGGCGCCGAGCGCCTTCTCTGCATGCTTTCCATCTCGGGGGCCGCCTCCGCCATCGGGCGCGGCTCGGGCTCGAAATCGACCGTAATCGGCCGGAGCTCCGGTGCGGAAACGTTGCTGGCCGGTCGCGTCGTCGACAACGTCAGGGCCACGTTCCCCCAGGCCTCGCCCGTACGCTGGGTGATGGTGGCCCGCCGCGTCAGGGTAAGCTTTGGTGCCTCGTTCTTCGAGCCGGTCATGAGGCGCGCGTCGTAGAGCGGTGTCCACGAGGCGTTCGGCACCTGGTAGCGCACGACGAGGTCGGCCTCGAGCGGCGCGGCTGCCGCCAGGTGAACCTTGACCTCGGTACGCTCCTCGACGGCCGGAGCCTGATCCGCCAGCGTTTTCTCGAGCTCTTCGATCCGGCGGTCAATTTCTCGAATGCGGATGTGCGAGTCCTGAATCGTCCGATGGACATCCGCCATGCTCGACCCGATCAGCGCCAGGATCTGGCTCCAATCCTCCCGCGGTGCCGTCTGCCCCGCCGGCTGCGGTGCTATGGGCCGCGTCGGCAGCTCTGCCAGTCGCGTCACGAATCCTTTCTGGGTTTCGGCCGTTTCGATGCGGGCCTCGGAGCCGGCCCG
>JAEVZQ010000160.1 GCA_023392135.1 Pseudomonadota bacterium
TCATGGGCTGGCCGTTCGTGGCGCTGCGGCGCGCGTCCTCCTGGTTCGTGCCGCCACTTGCGGGATTCTTTGCTGGCCTGCTGGCGGCCGTGTTCGGGCTTTCGATCAATCTGTAATCGAACAACGACTGCTCCTGGCCTCGACCACACCCTGCTCAGCTTGACGGCAGACATCCTGCCCGGCATTTTCGCCGGGACGTTAACCGTTTCCTGGCACAGGAGGTTGGCCGTATGGTTTCGTCGCTCAGTGCCTTACTAGGCTGCGTCGCGCTCGCGGCGGGATCTGCCGGCTTCGTCGTCTCGGCCGCAGCGCAGGAGAAGGTTTTCGTGGCCGTGACGGCCATCGTGGAGCATCCGGCCCTCGATGCCGCCCGGGACGGCGTGCGTGACGAGCTCGAGGCCAATGGCTACGAGCCCGGAAAGAACCTCCGCTTCGAATACGAGAGCGCCCAGGGCAATCCGACGACCGCCGCACAGATCGCCCGCCAGCTGGTCGGCGAGGGGCCGAACGTGATCGTGCCGATCTCCACGCCTTCGGCTCAGGCGGTGGTTGCGGCGACGAAGGACATTCCCGTGATATTCACGGCGGCCACCGATCCGGTCGGCGCGAAGCTGGTGCCGGATGCAAAAAAGCCCGGCGGCAATGTCAGCGGCGTCTCGGACCTGTCGCCCATCCGCAAGCACCTCGAGCTGATCCGGCAGATCACGCCCGATGCCAAGCGCATCGGCGTTCCGCATAATCCCGGCGAGGCGAACTCGCTGTCGCTGCTGAAGCTTCTGAAACAGGAGGCGGGCCCGCTCGGGCTGCAGATCGTGGAGGCTCCGGCGACACGCTCTTCCGATGTGCTGTCCGCCGCGCAGAGCCTGATCGGCAAGGCCGACGTCATGTACGTTCCGACGGACAATACCGTCGTCTCGGCACTCGAGGCCGTGGTCCGCGTCGGTACGGAGAACAAGATCCCGGTTTATGCCGCCGATACGGATTCGGTGCCGCGTGGTGCGTTGGCCGCGCTCGGGTTCAACTACTACGACGTGGGCAGGCAGACGGGCAAAATGGTCCTGCGGGTGCTCAAGGGCGAGAAACCCGGCGACATTCCGGTCGAAGGTGTCGAGATAACGGAGCTTCACCTCAACGTGAACGCGGCCGGGAAAATGGGGGTGACCATCCCGGAAGCCGTGTTGGCCGGCGCAAAAAAGGTGGTGAAGTAGGGCCACTGCATGCTGTGCGGCGGCGAATGGTAATCAGCGCCGGAGGCCGATGACGCCATGAATCTGGTCGCCTTCCTGGGCGCAATCGAGATCGGGCTCGTCTTCGGCCTCGTCGGGCTCGGGGTGTTTCTATCGTTCCGGGTGCTCGTCTTTCCAGATTTGACCGTCGACGGCAGTTTTCCGCTCGGCGCGGCCGTCAGCGCATCGCTCATCGTGAGCGGCTGGGACCCTTATACGGCCACGGGTGCGGCAATCATCGGCGGATGCCTCGCCGGGCTGGTGACCGCGTTTTTGAACATTCGCTTCGGCATCCTGCACCTGCTGGCCAGCATTCTCACCATGATCGCGCTCTATTCGATCAACCTGCGCATCATGGGCCGGCCGAACGTCGCCATCATCTCCGAACGGACGATTTTATCGAGCTACGAAGGCCTTGGGCTCGCGATGCTTTATGTGAAGCCGATTGCTGCTGGTGTCATCGCAGTCGCCGCAATTCTGATGGTCGCCCGTTTCCTGGCCTCCGAATACGGGCTCGCAATGCGGGCGACAGGTGCCAACCCGCGCATGGCGCGTGCACAGGGCGTGGAGACGAGGTATGCGACCTATGTCGGCATGGCGATCAGCAACGGGCTCGTCGCACTTGCCGGCGCAATCTTCGCGCAAATGAACGGATTCGCCGACGTGACGCTCGGCACCGGCACCATCGTGGTCGGACTGGCTGCCGTGATCGTCGGTGAGGCGCTGTTCGGCACGCGGTCCGTGCTGGTATGGGCTGCGGCGTGCGTTGCGGGCTCCGTCGTCTACCGCCTGGCCGTCGCGCTCGCGCTGAACAGCGACTTCCTCGGGCTCCGGGCCTCGGACCTCAATCTCGTCACCGCCATTCTCGTCGCGGTCGCCTTGGTGCTGCCGGGCGCGCGGAACAATCTCAAATCCATGTTCGCTTCCGTCCGTTGGGGGCGGGCGCCGTCATGATCCGCGTCGAGGGATTGGCGGTCACCTTCCATCGCGGAACGCCGATGGAAACGAAGGCCATCAGAGGGCTCGACCTCGAGGTTCCGACTGGCCAGTTCGTCACCGTCATCGGATCCAACGGCGCGGGGAAGTCGACCCTGCTCAATGCTGTTGCCGGTGAGGTCGTTCCGCAGTCAGGGCGCATCCTGATCAACGATGCGGACGTGACGCGATGGCCGCCGCCGCGCCGCAGCGCACTGGTCGCCCGGGTGTTCCAGGATCCGCTGGCCGGCACGTGCGAGTCCCTGACCATCGAAGAAAATCTGTCACTGGCTGCGGCGCGCGGAAGGCGCCGTGGGCTGCGGCTCGCGATCGATCGGCGTTCACGCGAGGCGTTTCGGTCGCGTCTGCAGTCGCTTGGGCTTGGTCTCGAAAGCCGCCTCGGCGACAAGGTCGGCCTGCTGTCCGGCGGGCAGCGTCAGGCGGTCGGCCTTCTGATGGCAACGCTCTGCCCGACCCAGGTGCTGCTGCTCGACGAGCACACGGCGGCCCTCGATCCGAAGACCGCAGACTTCGTGCTGGACCTCACGAACCGGATCGTCACCGAGCAGCGGCTGACCACTCTGATGGTTACGCACTCCATGCGTCAGGCGCTCGACATGGGCGAGCGGACGGTGATGCTACACGAAGGCGGGGTTGCCCTCGATGTGTCAGGTGAAGCGCGGGCAGGGCTCGATGTTCCCGATCTGCTCGCCGAGTTTTCCCGTCTGCGCGGCCGCGAGCTCGCCGACGACAGCCTGCTGCTGGACTGATGCGAAACCGTCCGGCCGGGTCTCATGTCCGTGCAAAGCGTATGATCCCACCGCTATCCGTCTGCCGTTGCGCCGCGCCGACCGTGACGAGATGGTGCAAATGGGCCAGCGTCTCAGCGAGCGCTAGATACCACTGACCCTCGGCCATCGCCCTGGCGAATAGCACGTGCGCGCACTCCGTCGCCGTTCGCGGCTGGTCGAGCGCTTCGCGAGCCACCTCGAGGCGCCTCTGGTGATGATGGGCGAGCTGATCGAGACGTGCTTCGAGGCCCCGGAACGGAAGACCATGCGACGGCAGAACGAGCGTGTCCGAGGGTAGATTGCGAAAGCGGTCGAGCGAGGCGAGGTAGTCCGACAAAGGATCGGCAAGCGGCTCGCCGGAGAAGACTCCGATGACCGGTGAAATTCGTTGCAGGACCTGATCGCCTGCAATGACGATCGTGTCGTCGACGCCGATGAATGACGCGTGCTCGTCGGCGTGACCATCTGCCGTCAGCACCCGCCATTTCCGATCGCCCATCCGCAAGACATCGCCATCCCGGAGGCGGACGTGAGCCCTCGGCGGGTCACTGAAGAGCTTCAGCAGCGGTCCCCGGTTGCGCGCGTATGCATCGACATGCTCCGGAGCGCAGCCATGGCTGCGCAGGAACTCGAGAGCCTGTGGGCTGGTCGGCGCATCCCGCCCGGCGAAGGTAACCCGCGCCCATAACCATGCCGCGAGCGTGGCGTGCATGGGGGCGTGAAAGCTGCTCGTGATCCAGCCGGCCAGCCCGACGTGGTCGACGTGGCCATGCGTGGCAACGAGGCGCCGAATAGGCTTGCCCTTCAGCGGGCCGGTTAGAAGACGCTCCCAGGCTTCCCGCGTCTCGGGCGAATCGAGGCCGCAATCGACGGCCGTCCAACCGTCAGCCTCGTCGAGAAGCCAGACATTCACATGGTTGAGGCGCACCGGCAGCGGCATTCTCGCCCAGAGCAGGCCGGGCGCAACCTCGATCGCTTCGCCCGGAGCGGGCGGCGTCTCATGAGGAATCACAGTTTCATCGGCCGGGTCGATCCCGTCTTTCATCACCTCATCCTTGCCTTGGGAACGGGCGGCAGAGCAGCCGTTGCTGGAAGCGACCGGAACTGAACCAATCGGGCGACGCCTGCGCAAGCCAAGGAGGCCCGCGCGCATAGGAGATGTGCGCTCAGGGGAGAGCTGGGAGGAGGGAGTCCCGAGCCGCTCCTCAGCCGCGGCTCAGGCCTTTTTG
>JAEVZQ010000282.1 GCA_023392135.1 Pseudomonadota bacterium
CCTGGCCGCGGGCGGGATCTCCGACGACGGCTGACGTGAAATAGGGCGCAAACAGAAACGTGAGGACCAGTGTGTAGTAGGGCTGCAGCGCCCAGTCGACCAGAACCCATCCGGCCAGCGCACGCAGAGGCGCGGTCGCGTTCGGGCCTGCCGGGAGAGCGGCCTCGTCCGGCTGTGAAGCTGTCAAAGGCGTCGCCTCCTCCTAGTGTGATGATCGAGAAGTCCGCTCCATTGTTCGCGGCTGCCAAGTCGGCGGACTTCTCGATCTGAAACACAATAGGATCAATAACTTGGCTAGTGTCCTGCCATTTCACGCCGGCTTGAAGCGGGACCGCAGGCGAAGTCGCTCGCGGTGCAGTGTGTAGAGCCCTGCCCCCATGACGATGCCGATCCCGAGCAGAGTGATGCTGTCAGGCAATTCAGCGAACACAAAGTATCCGACAGCGACGGCAAAGGGCGTGGCTACGTATCGGAACGGCGAGACGACCGCCATGTCGCCGGCGCGCATGCCGATAACGGTCCAGTAGTTGCCCGCGAAAACCATCGCGCCTGCGATTGCGAGCAGAATGAACTCATTGGACGATGGCACTCGCCAGTCCTCGAACGGCATCAGGACGAGTCCGCCAATGGTGACGGTGATCGCGGAGTAGGCCGTCAGCAACAGCGCCGGCAGGGCAATCCCGATGTGGCGGGTGAGCAGATCACGTATCGCCACGCACAGAACCGAGGCCAGGACGAACAGCGCTGCCCAGTTGAATGCCCCGCCGCCCGGCCGGATTATGATGAGCACGCCGGCAAGCCCCACGATCATCGCCATCCAACGCCGCCAACCCACGTACTCGCCAAGGAAAATGGCTGCCCCGGCCGTGATCGCCAGCGGCGCGAACTGGCTTATGGCGCTGACGTCGGCAAATGGCATCCGAAGCAGCGCAAGGAAGAAAAACAACGTCGCTCCGACGTCGCCAAAGGCGCGCAGAATCATGGGCGGTGTCGCGATGAGAAAGGCCCGTTTGAGAATGCCGCTGAAATAGGCGAAAGCGATGGTGAGAGAGCTGGCGAACAGGCCGCGTACGAACATCATTTCACCCGGCGGGAGCCCATGGCCAACGAATTTGATGATCGAATCTCCGGCGGTGAAGCTCGCCATGGCCCCGACCATGGCGATGATGCCGCGCAGGTTATCACTGCCGGCCACAACTGACCTCAGGGACGACAGCATGGCCATGGCAGGTGAGCCTCCGCGGATGCCGCTCGCATCGCCGTTCGAGCGGCAAACCGGCCCACTTTATGGCTGCCCGACCTGAACTAGCAAGCGTCGGATCAAGGCTGACCATTCAGGTGGCATAGAGCGGAGCGCCCGGGAGAAATTTCCCTGCCTTGGAGGACATTGGCCCAGCAATGGCCGCCCACACCTCGCATGAAAGGCGTGTCGTGCCGGCCACCGGCGCGTGCCTGCTGGCAGCTATTGCCCGGGTCCGGCGGCGCGCCTAAAGTAGCATTGAGATCATAGACAAGAACAAGAAACTGCTGGGCACGGGAGAAGACGCTTGTTACGGGCCGGCGCTGAATGATCCTTGAATGTCGTGACCTCGAGCGCTCGTTCGGCGGCCTGAAAGCGTTGAAGGGAGTAACGCTCCGCATCGAGAAGGGCGAGATCTTCGGCTTGGTCGGCCCGAACGGTTCAGGCAAGACCACCATCGTCAATTCCATCACGGGGTTCTATCCGCCCGATCGCGGCAGGATCCTGTTCGAGGACAGGGACATCACGGGCATTCGCCCGCATGACGTGGCGCGCCTCGGGATTGCGCGTACCTTCCAGAACCTGGCCCTGTTCCGCGGCATGAGCGTGCTCGACAACATCATGATGGGCCGCCATATCCACATGCGGCCGTCGGCGCTGGCTTCACTCTTTTATTGGGTCTGGGCTGAGCGTGACGAAATCCGCCAGCGCGAGCTGGTGGAGGATACGATCGACTTTCTCCAGCTCCAGGACGTTCGCGATCTGCCTGTCGAGATTGTCCCGCTCGGGCTGCAGAAGCGGATCGAGCTGGCCCGGGCGCTCGTTTCGGAGCCGCGTCTTCTGATCCTGGACGAGCCCATGGCGGGCATGAACCAGGAGGAGAAGGAGTATATGGCCCGCTTCATCCTCGACGCACGCGAGGAGCGCAACCTCACCGTCCTGCTGATCGAGCACCACATGGACGTGGTCTCCGCGCTTTGCGACCGCATGACGGTGCTGAGCTACGGCGAGCAGATCGCGGAAGGCACGCCCGCCGAAGCGCTCTCCAACCCGCGGGTGATCGAGGCCTATCTCGGGACCAAGAGGCGCCATGCGGCCTGAGGGAAACACGGCCGAGGCGATCAACTCACGGGTCGAGATCAGCTCCTCCGATGCCGGAGCCGTGCCGCGTGTCAACGCAGGGCTTGATGCCGGCACACTCGTTTCCCTCCTCGCCCAGAATGCGCGCACGCATGGTGCGACGGTTGCGGTGCGAGAGCGCGACCGGGGCATCTGGCGTGAGTTCACCTGGAAAGGAGTCCTCTCCGAGGTGCTGGCCTTTGCCGCCGCGCTGGATGGCATGGGTTTCAGGCCCGGTGACGGCCTGCTGGTGATAGGCGACAACCGCCCGCGGCTTTATTTCGGAATGTTGAGCGCCGCGGCTCTGCGCGGGAATCCGGCACCGGTCTACCCCGACATTCCGCCCGATGACCTCGAATACTACGCCGGCAACAGCCGTGCCCGGTTCGCGCTGGCCGAGGACCAGGAGCAGGTCGACAAACTGCTCGAGCTGCGCAGCCGCGCTGGGCTGCCTGAGGTGATCATCTACGACGATCCGCGCGGGCTTGCGAACTATACCGAGACCGGGCTGGTGGCCTGGGAGGATCTCGTCCGCAAGGGCAGCGAGCGTCTCGCCCGCGAGCCGGGCCTCGACGACAATCTCGTAAATCGCGCGAACCCGACGGATGCGGCGGTGCTGCTGCATTCCTCCGGAACGACCGGAAAGCCCAAAGGAGTCGTGCTTCAGCACCGTCGCGTGATCGCGGCGGCGCGCAATGCCGAGGCTGCGGATTACTTCCATTCCGGCGACGAGCTCATGGCCTACCTGCCGATGGCCTGGGTCGGCGATTTCGTTTTCACCGTCTCGTCGGGCATTGCACTGCGCTTTACGATCAACATCCCGGAGCGTCAGGAAACGGTTCTCCACGATCTCCGCGAGGTGGCGCCTACGGTCTATTTCGCCTCGCCGCGGAGCTGGGACGCGATGCTCACCCACGTGCAGGTCGGCATCGCCGAGTCGACCTGGCTGAAGCGGAAGCTCTTCGACTGGCTCATGCCGCTGGCGATCAGGATGGAGCGGGATCGCCTTGCCGGCCGCGCTCCGGGCCTGGCGACCCGGCTCGCCTGCGCCATCGGGAATGCGCTGATCTATGCCCCGCTGCGCGACCACCTGGGCCTGTCCCGCGCCGAGCGTGCCTATACCGCGGGCGAAGCGATCGGCGAGGACACGTTCCTGTTCTTCCGCGCGCTCGGGCTCGATTTGAAGCAGTTCTACGGCCAGACGGAAAACTGCGCGCTGACCGCCGCGCAAAGCTCAGGCGATGTGAAGCTCAACACCGTCGGCAAGCCGTTGCCCGGGGTCGAGGTGCAGATCGGCGATGACGGCGAGATCCTCATTCGCGCGGATAGCGTTTTCGACGGCTTCCTGAATGACGAGGCGGCAACCCAGAAATCGCTGGCCCAGGGTTGGCTGCACACAGGAGATGCCGGGTACGTGGACGACGATGGCCACCTCGTCGTTCTGGGCCGCGTCGGTGAGGTCGTCTATACGAAGGGCGGCGAGCGGTACATCCCGACCTATATCGAGAACCGCCTGAAGTTCAGCCAATACATCAAGGATGCCGCCATTCTCGGCGCCGGACGCGATCATCTCACCGCACTGATCTGCATCGATATGGGCGCCGTCGGCCACTGGGCCGAAGTGAACGGCGTCACCTACACGTCCTATGCCGAGCTCTCCCAACGTCCTGAGGTCTACGCGTTGATCGCCGGCGTGGTGCAGCATGTGAACGAGTTGTTGCCAGCGGGGCTCGCTATCCGCAAATTCGTGAACCTGCCGAAAGAGTTCGACCCCGATGACGGCGAGGTGACGCGCACCCGCAAGCTGCGCCGCAACGTCATCGATGAACGCTATGCACCGATCATCACCGCCCTCTACGACGGCTCCGAAGCCGTCGAGCACGAATCGCTCATCACCTACGAAACCGGCGCCACCGGCACGCTCAAGCGCCGCCTCGCCATATACGCAGTGAGCTAGGGACGCATGGACCTCTTTTACGAACTGGCCGAGCTTTCCATCAACGGCGCGCTTGTCGGGCTGATGTACGCGCTCGTGGCGCTCGGCATCGTGCTCGTCTTCAAGGCGTCCAGCGTCGCCAATCTGGCGCAGGGCGCCCTCGTCATGGTCGGCGCGTATCTCACCTGGGCGGCGATGGCGCTCGGTGGCGCACCGGTCTGGGCTGCCGTTCCGATCGGTGTGGTGGCGATGTTCTTTCTCGGCCGCGGGATCGAGCGGGTCGCCTTGCGGCGCATGATCGGCCAGCCCGTCATCATGGTCATCATGCTGACGCTGGGGCTCGAGATCATGTTGCGCGGGCTCGCCCCAGCAATTTTCGATCCCGTAAAGAAGCGGCTCGACATCGGCATCGACACGGCGCCGATCATCATCGGCCCGGTGTTCATCGACCGCGCCTATCTCGTTACAGGCGCCGTTTCGCTTGGCCTCGTAGCACTCGCGGCTCTGTTCTTCGGCACGCGCCAGGGCATCATGCTGCGCGCAGTCTCGGATGATCAGACGGCATCCTGGTCTGTCGGCATCCCCGTTGAGCGCGCCATCGGAATATCGTGGGGGCTTGCAGGTGTCGCCGCTGCTGCCGCCGGCATCCTCTGGGGCTCCATCCAGGGCGTCGACTGGACGCTCTCGCTTCTGCTCATCAAGGCCCTGGCGGTGGCGATACTCGGGGGACTCGACAGCATTCTGGGTGTGGTCGTTGCCGGGCTGGTGCTCGGAGTGCTTGAGAATGTTGCGCCGGTCTATCTCGAGCGGATCGGAATCGCCGGCACGCGAGACGTGGTGGCCTCGCTCGTCATACTGGCGACGGTGATCGTCCGGCCTTACGGCTTGTTCGGTCGCGAAGACATCGAGCGCGTGTAATGCTCTATCGTCTCGCCGGCATCCGGCACACCACCTACAGCTCTGCCCGTCAACTCTACCCCATTCCGTTCGACCGTTATCTCCTCTCGGTGGTTCTCGTCTTGGCCATTGCCGCGCCCTGGCTGTTCTCGCCACTCGCGCTCAACAGCTATCTCTTGCCCTGGGTGATCTGGTCGACGGCCGCGCTCGGCCTCAACCTGCTGATGGGCTGGGCAGGCCAGATCCATCTCGGCTATGCCGCCGTCATGGCAATCGGTGCCTACACGGCCATTCACAGCGTGCGCGCCGGTGTGCCGTTCGAGCTCGCATTCATACTCGCCGGGCTTGCCAGCGCGGTTATCGGATTTGTGTTCGGCGCAGCGGCGCTGCGGGTCAAAGGGCTCTATCTCGCCGTCACCACGCTGGCGATGCAGTCGATCGTCGACTGGACGATCGTGCACGTCCCGGCCATCAGCGGCGGCAGCCAGGCGACGCTCCAGGCGCCGACCCTGCAGATCCTCGGCTGGCCCATCGACACAGATGCGAGCCGCTACTGGTTCGCGCTTGCCATCTGTGCCGTGGTCACGAGCTTCCTGCTCAACGTGACCCGTACCAGCCTGGGCCGCGCGCTCGTCGCGGTTCGCGAGAAAGACTTCGCCGCCGCGATCATCGGCGTCAGCCCGTTCAAGTACAAGCTGCTCGCCTTCTGGTGCTCCTCGTTCATCGGCGGCGTTGCGGGTGCCGTGCTGGCATTCTGCTACTACCGCGCAGTCACGCCCGAACAATTCCATCTCGAGGTATCGATCCAGGCCGTCGCGATGGTGATCGTGGGCGGGCTCGGCAGCGTGCTGGGTAGCTTCTTCGGCGCCGGTCTCGTCCTCCTTGCACCGATTTTCCTGAACAACATCGTCAACAACATCGCAGTGGCGCTCGACCTGCCATTGCATGCGGAGATCATCTCGCACATCCCGCTCGTGCTCTATGGCGCTTTGATCGTCGGCTTCCTGCTTTACGAGCCGCTCGGACTTGCCAAAATCTACGACAACGTGCGCAACTACCTTCTCGTTTGGCCTTTCCGCCACGCGAGGCATTGACAAGCAAACGGAGGAAATGATGAGGAGATCGATTGCAGCCCTCGCCGGCGCCGCGGCGCTCGCGCTGACATCGGCGCCCGGATGGTCGCAGGACAAAGTCATCAAGTTCGGTTTCGCCGAGGACTTCACCAAGGTCTATACGTTCGTCACCTCGGAGTACAACCAGGGCCAGCGCGATTACCTCACGCTCATCAACGAGCGCGGCGGCGTCAATGGCCACACGTTCGAGGCCATGGTGGTCGACACCGGCAACGAGCCGCAGCGGGGCATCGAGGCCTATGAGCGCTTCAAGGCCGAGGGCGCCGTGCTGGTCGACTTCCTGTCGACGCCGGTTTCCCGTGCCGTCGTTCCCCGTGCGCTGAAGGACGGCATCAACGTGCTCACCATGTTCCATGGCCGCTCCGACGCGGCCGATGGCGAGACGTTCCCGACCATATTCCCCGCCGGCGCGCTGTACTGGTCGCAGGCGGCAGTCATCCTGAAGTACATATCCGATCAGGAAGGCGGCAGCCTCAAGGGCAAGAAAGTGGCCCTGGTCGGCATCGACTCGCCGTTCGGCAAGGAGCCGCTTCCTGTTTTCGAAGCCGTCGCCAAGAATAAGGGCTTCGAGCTGCAGACCTTCTTCTATCCCTCACCCGGCAACGAGCAGTCCTCGTCCTGGACCGCGGTGCGCCGCTACCGTCCCGACTGGGTCGTGATCTGGGGTGCCGGCGGCGGCCAGACGGTTTCGCTGCGCGATGCAGTCCGTAACGGCATCAAGCTCGACCGGCTGCTGTCCGTCATCTGGCTGTCCGAAACCGATACCGGCATCGTGGGCAAGGATGCTGCCAAAGGCGTGCTGCGCTTCGAGGGCGTCGCTTACGGCCGCGACAACCC
>JAEVZQ010000299.1 GCA_023392135.1 Pseudomonadota bacterium
GCATGGTAGAGGGCATGCAGGCGCTTCTTGTCGCCGATCCGGTCGCCGTAAGGCGGGTTGACGATGACGAGGCCCGGCGGCCCGGTAGGTGCAACGAGGTCGCTGATCGCGTGCTGCCTGAACTCGATGAACTCGGCAACGCCCGCCCGCTCGGCATTGGCACGACTCATGGCGATTGCGCCCGCATCCCGGTCGCTGCCGTAAAATCGAACGTCGGGTCTTTTGGCGGTGATCGCCTCGCGCAAGCGTTGCCATGCCGCCGCATCGAACGTTGCGAGTTGCTCGAAAGCGAAATGCCTCGAGCGGCCGGGAACGAGGCCGGCAGCAATTTCTGCCGCTTCGATGACGAATGTGCCAGACCCGCACATGGGATCGAGAACGGGTTCGCTGCCGTCATAGCCGCATTGGCGCAGGAATAGCGACGCCAACGTCTCCCGCATGGGCGCTTTGCTGACCGCTTCCTTGTGGCCGCGCTTGTGCAGGGGCTCCCCCGACGTATCCACGCCGATCGTGCACAGATCGTCCTCGATGCGCGCCTTGATGCACACCTCGGCGTCAGCGGAAACTGTGGCGCCGAGCTCCTCCTGGATCGCTTTTTCGATGCGTTGCTTGGCGGCACCGGAATGGTAGATGCGGGACTTCTTGCACGAGACCTCGACGCGAAAGGGGACGTCGCGGCGCAGGATCTCGCTCCAGGGCAACCGGCGCGCGCGCTTGTCGAGCTGAGCGAGATGCAGCGCCCGGAATGCACCGATGCGCGCTAAAATGCGGCTTGCGCCGCGGACCTGGAGATTGGCGCGCCATACCTCCGGCCAGCCACCCCTTATCGTCACCCCGCCCGTCACCGGCGTGGCCTGCGCGAAGCCTTTGGCCCGTGCCTCCTCACAAAGTGCGGACTCCAGCCCAGGCACGGCCACGAGAAAAATTTCGAAATCGCCTACTGCGCTCATGCCGATTGCATATAGGCAAGGCGGTCACGGATCGACATTTTTCTTGTCGCCGTTGAAATTGAGCACAGTTAGCGTCCGTAGTACCTGATGATTTCCGCCGATCCGATTGTGAGTGGAGCCGCTGCGTCGAGGATCTCGCTGCAGAGTGCGTCCCGGGTCTGCGCTGCGATCCGCTCCCGCAGCGCGACGAGCCGGAAGCGATATCCATGTGGCCGATGGCCGTGAGGCGGGCAAGGGCCCCCGTATCCCATTTTCCCGAAATCGTTCACCGCTTGGGCGAAGCGAGGATCGGATTGTCCAGCCCGGTATCCTTCCTCCAGCTCCGTCATGCCAGGCGGCATGTCGTAGGCCACCCAGTGGTGGAATGTGCCACCGGGCGCATCCGGATCGAGACAGGCAAACAACAGGCTGCGGGTGCCTTCTGGCAATCCCGTCCACGCGAACGGCGGCGATACATTCAGGCCATCGCACGTGTACTTCGTCGGCACGGTCTGGCCGTGCGCGAATGCTTTGCTGGCCAGAGAGAAAGTCATTGGAGGCTCCCGTTTCCAACTTGCTCCCGCTCGCTAAACGTCCGGAGCGGCAGATGCGATGAAGGCCCGTGCGCGGTCCTGGGCTTCAAACAGGTTTCCCCCCGATGAGTGAGCCTGCGGATGAGCTCGGCGTCGAGACCGGATCTGACAAGCCTGCTTCAAGACATTCTCCTGAAAGTACGCAAGTAACAAATGTAGATGCGCTGTTTTAAAGCTCCGTGTTAATACTAAGACGTGTTTCGTTTTGAAAACCACTCGTCCACCCGCCAGTATTCGCGCTGTTTGGGGCATTTTCCAACACGGAGTGGACGGGTCCGCCCAGTCTATCGATACCACGGGGGTGCATTCGCCGGAGCTCGCGGGGGCGTTGGACGTAACTCCCGTTTGCTCTCTGCCGCTATGCCTTAACCGGAGGTTACCGATGGCGTTCCGCGTGGTTAAGTACCTGTCTCACCTGATGAACGAGCATCACGACAAGCCTGACGACAATCCCTGGAGCCCAATTTCGATCGATAAGTTTCTGCCGCCCGTGTTTCATAAGATATGGCCGCCAAAAATGGGCGATCATTGGCCCTGGCCATCTGACGGTCACCATCCGCCGCCGAAAGAGCCGGTGGGCAAATACGGGTCCCTGGGTGATTTGGAAGCGCGTGATCCTACGGGAGAAGGCAACAATCCCGACAACCTGGGCGCAGCTGATACGGCCTACAGCCGCGAAACGACGAACAGCTACCCCGACGGGATCGGTGCAATGCCGACCGGTTTGCCGACCGCGCGTGCCGTAAGCGATGCTGTCATGAACGGAGGAACGTCCAATGTTCCCAACTCCTTCGGCGTGAACGAGTGGTTCGATTTCTTCGGGCAGGCATTGACGCATGACGTGGCGGAGGCCTCCACGGGTAACAGCGGCGATCTACCTGATCTTATACCCGGCCTGCCGTTCCCATTTGCGCGTACGCCCTACGAGGGGGGGACTGATACACCCCGTGAGCAAATAAACGAGGAAACGAGTTTCCTCGATCTGAGCTTCGTCTATGGCAACAACGAGGAGCGCCTCAGCCTCGCGCGCGCAAACGCGGAAGGAGAGGACTCGGCGAAGTTGCTTCTCGGTGACGGCGGACTTCTTCCGACTATAAAAGAGGTCGGGGTCGACGCCGGCAAGACATCGCTCGAGGTGCTGGCCATCATGCGGCCGGACGGATTTGGAGGTCTGCCAGACCCGACGCTACCCGGCCTCGATCCGGCTACGTTCGAGAACCAGTACTATGCTGGAGACAACCGCGTGAACCAGCAGGCCCCACTGATCAGCCTTCAAACGGTGTGGGCCCGGGAGCACAACTATCAAGTCGACCAGCTCACGCCTTATGCGGAGAAATACAACTGGACACAGGATCAGCTCTTCGAGGCGGCGAGAGCCATTACGGAAGCAGAGTGGCAGAACGTCATCTACACCGAGTATGTTCCGAAGCTGCTGGGCAAGAACGCGCTCAGCGAATACGAAGGTTACAAGGAGAACGTCGATCCGAGCATCATAAACGAGTGGACGACAGTAGCCTTCCGCTTTGGCCATGACCAATCAAGCAACGACTTCACGCTGCTCGATGAGAACGGTGCAAGCATATTGACGACGTCCCTTGGAAACGCATTCGCCCTTGCGGGAGCCGCCGCGAATGTGCCAGGGGCAGGGCATAGCGCCGAGGATATCGATGCTTGGATAAGGGGCCTGACCTCTCAGTTCACGCAGGAGATCGACGGCAAAGTGGTCGACGGCAACCGCAATCTGCTCTTCGGAATCCCTGATCCAAATAACCCGGGCCAGGTCCAGACAGTCGACCTCGAAACCTTCGATATCCAGCGTGGCCGCGACCACGGTGTGTGGAATTACAATGATCTGCGCGAAGGGCTGGGGCTCAGCACCTACGGCAGCTTCGAAGAATTCGCAACGGCAAACGGGGTCGATTCGACTACGCTGGCGGCGCTCAAAAACGTCTACGGGGACAATATCGATAAGCTCGACTCGATCGTCGGCGGGCTGCTGGAAGAAAAATATATGGACAGCCAGCTCGGCGAAACCTTCACGATCCTCAACGTCATGCAGTTCGAGAACCTGCGTGACGGCGACAGGCTGTTTTTTGAGAACCGGTTTGCGGACAACCCGGAGCTGCTGGCGGAGATCAAGGACACCTCATTCGCCGATATTCTCGAGCGTAATACCGGGATAGATCATCTTTATCGGGATGCGTTCGAGGCTCATAACCGGATCAGCGGTACGGATGGCACTGAACAGAAGGACCTGATGATTGGCTCCGACTCAGGCGAAACGATCAAGACCTATGCCGACAACGACGACATCTATGCTGGCAAGGGGAACGACAAGGTCTACGCCGGAGCCGGCGACGATCTGATCTATGGCGAGGAAGGCAACGACTGGCTGTGGGGCAATGCCGGAAACGATGTTTTCGCGTTCGGTGCAAACTCTGGCAAGGACAAGGTTCAGGACTTCAGTGTCAAGGAGGACAAGCTCGACCTGTCGGAATACGGCTTCGATAGCTGGAAAGACGTCAAAACGGCCATGCACTCCACGAGAAAGGGTGTGGTGATAGAGCTGGATAATCACAACTCTGTCGAGCTTATCGGCGTCAAGACGAAATATCTTTCCGAGAAAAACTTCATCCTGGACGATCACGACGCCTCCTACGTCGCCTGACTTTGCAAAAGAGGATGTCTTGGGCGGTCCAGCTCCGGGCATCCCCACGGGTTTCCCCTGAGTCTGGGTCCTTGGAGTGATGCGCGTGTTGACGGGTCATGACCGGGGCAGGGCCGCAAAGGATCCGCTCTCTCTTGCGCTGCGATCGCTTCGTGGCGCATTTCTTGCCGTGGGTGCTTTCAGCCTCTTCGCAAATCTCGCGATGCTGATCTCGCCGATCTACATGCTCCAGGTGTACGATCGGGTGCTCACGTCCCACAGCAAGGAAACGCTCGTTCTGCTGACGGCCGTTGCCGTCGGCCTCCTGATCGTGAACGCGCTCGTCGAAGTGGCGCGTTCGCGGGTGCTTGTTCGAATCAGTGCCCGACTCGATGAGCACCTGAGCACCAAGGTTTTCGCATCGGCCTTCATGGGTCGCCTGAGCGGCTCGGAGCAGTCACCCAGCCAGGCACTGCATGACCTGGAAACGCTGCGCTCGGCATTGACCGGGGCAGGCGTCATAGCCATTTTCGATGCGCCCTGGACGCCGATTTATCTCGCCTTCGTATTCGCCCTGCATCCGCTGCTCGGGGCAATCGCCGCCTTCGGTGCCCTGGTGATTGTCGCTCTCGCGCTTTTGAGCGAGGCGGCCACTCGCTCTGCCCTTAGCGAAGCCGGAAACGGATCGAGAAAGGCGGCAGACTTTACGGATCAACTCGCGCGCACTGCAGAGGTCGTGCACGCAATGGGGTTTCTCGACGGGCTCACGACCCGCTGGCAGCGCTTCCATCACTACGGGTTTGCCTGGCAAGCCATAGCAAGTGACCGGATTGCGATTTTGCAGGCGACAGCGAAATGCTTTCGCATGTGCCAGCAGGTCGCAATTCTCGGAGCCGGCGCTTGGCTTGCACTGGATGGCAGCACTTCGCCCGGTGCCATGGTTGCGGCTTCCATTATTATGGGCCGCGCGCTGGCTCCGGTCGAAGCGCTGATCGGGCATTGGCGTAGCCTTGTTCAGGCGCGTCATGCGCGCCAGCGGCTGGCATCGGCCTTCGCGTTCATCGAGAACGAAAAGGAGGAGCGGACGAAGCTGCCCGCCCCGGACGGCCGTCTCGTTGTTCACAGCGTCGGCATCAGGCTGCCCGGTGGCGATGCGCCTGCGGTCTCGGGAATTGCCTTCGAGCTCGAGCCCGGAGAGGCGCTTGGCATCATCGGCCCGAGCGGAGCAGGCAAGTCCACCCTGGCTCGCCTGTTGGTCGGCCTATGGGAGCCGTCCGTCGGCTGCGTTCGGCTCGACGGGGTCGAGGTGGCGAGCTGGCCACGCAGCGAGTTCGGTCCATACGTCGGCTATCTCCCGCAGGATGTCGAGCTCCTTGCCGGCACGATCGCAGCGAATATCTCCCGATTTGGGAAACACGATTCAGATCGGATCGTCACTGCAGGGAAGATTGCCGGCGTGCACGATCTCATCGTCAATCTGCCAGATGGCTATGAGACGCTTGTCGGCGAAGGCGGGCGGGTCCTCTCGGGTGGACAGCGGCAGCGGATTGGCCTCGCGCGAGCTGTTTATGGCGATGCCCGCTTTATCGTGCTTGATGAGCCCAATGCCAACCTGGATATCGAGGGTGAAGTGGCGCTCAGACGAACGCTGGCGCATTTGAAAGCGGCAGGCTGCACTGTCGCAATGATCACGCATAAGCCATTGCTACTCGGCTCTGTCGACAAGATCCTGGTGATAAGAGACGGCCGCCAGGAAATGTTCGGAACGCGGGATCATGTGCTTGGCGAGATCAATCGGCTCGTGAAGTCCACGCAGCGGCCCGGTGATGGGCGCCAGTCACTGGCGGCGGCTGCCTCCTGAGGGATTGACCGATGCGACTGCTGCCGCAGCCGGAGCGCCTGGACCTTGGCGAATCCATAGTGGTTCTGCCAATTCGGAAGGCGTTGTGGAGCCCCGTTCTTTTTGGCTTTACGGCTATGTTCATCGCAGTCGGAGGCTTGGGCATGTGGGCTGCCGAGGCCCCGATCGCCAGCGCTGTCGTGGCCGCTGGCAAGTTGACGGTGGAGACAAAACGCAAGCAGGTACAGCACTACGAAGGCGGGATTATCCAACGCATAGCTGTCAAGGATGGGGACTACGTAAACGAGGGTGATGTCCTCATAGAGCTTGACACGACCCGCTCGAAAGGCCGCTTCGCAATGGCTCGCGCCGGTTATTTCACAGCTGCCGCCGCTGAGGCGCGCCTCGCAGCTGAGCGCGATTTTTCGTCTGACGTGGAATTCCCGGACGACGTCGTTCGCGAGGGCAAGACTGACCTGGAAATTGCAACCGTCATTCGTAATCAGCGCTTGATCTTCGCGGCCCGTCAACTGGAATATCAAAACCAGCTCGATCTGCTCGACCAGCGCAAAAAGCGGCTTCGCGATCAGATCGAGGGCCTCGAGGCCGAGCGCTCGGCGGCGGAGCAGCAACTGGGGCTCGCGGACGAGGAGGCAGCGCAGCTCGAAGCGCTTTACCGCAAAAACCTGACGACGCGGCAGCGGGTGCTCCAGATTCGCCGGGAAGCGGTGCAACTCAAGGGGCAGATCGGGCGTCTGGCGGCGCAGATCGCAGCCGCTCAAAAGGAAATCGGGGAGACGGATCTCAATGTGGCGCAGATCAAGCAGCGCCGGAACACAGAGGTTCTGAGCGACCTGAAAGACATGCAAGCAAAGGTGCTCGAGCTGCGCCAGCAATACAGGACCTACAGCAATGAGCTCGAGCGCACCACGGTACGCGCACCTGTGAGCGGGACTGTTGTCGGGCTGCAGGTCCATACGACGGGTGGCGTGGTTCGTAGCGGTGAGACGCTTCTCGAGATCGTGCCGGAGCACGACGAGCTGGTCGTCGAAATACACGTGCGCACGACCGACATCGACAATGTAAGCATCGGTCAGCGGGCCACGGTCCGTTTCAGCGCATTCAGATCGCGCACGACGCCCACGGTCACCGGAAAGGTGGCCACCGTATCTGCGGATGCCCTTGGCGATCCGAGCAGCCACGAGCCCTACTACATTGCAGAAATCACAGTCGGCACCTCCGAGCTGGCGGCGCTCGGTGATGTGAAGCTGCAGCCAGGCATGCCGGCTGAAGTGATGATCGAGACAGGGAGCCGTACAGCGCTCGAATATCTGATCCAGCCTCTCGCCGAAAGCATCAACCGGGCGTGGCGCGAGAACTAGTGGAGCATCTGAATTTGACATTTGCTCTCGAGCTTGCTGCGGCGGGATGCAAATGTCGGAATCGGACCACTAGGACTGTTTGGTCGAGCCTCAGATCGGGCGGCTTTACGATCGCGGAACAAACCCGTCGGCCATTGGTTGTTTGTTCGACAGCCCCTTCGGGCGCTGAAGCGCCGGGTTGGCTCGCAGTATGCCCAGGGCGCCTCTCAAATGGTAAGCTGCACCTATTATTCGCAAAAAGGGAGCTGTGCTTGCGGGCGTTCATGATGGCGAGAGCCTCGTGCGCCGGGTCGCGGGTGGCCATCAGATGGGTGTGCCCTCTGCTGGCGATGCTCCTGCTGGGCCTGCTTGGTAATTCACCCACCTATGCCCAGCCGCAATCCCAGCAAAGTGCGCCTCCGGCTCAGGTGCAACAACTCATTCAGCTCCTCCAGGACCCGGCAGTCCGGGCCTGGTTCGAACAGCGGCAGATACCCGGGGCACCTCCAGCGGATCTGTCAACGCCGCCGATGACGGCCGGCATGATGACCGAGCGGATTGCGAGCCTGAAGCATCATCTCGCGTCCCTTGCTGCCGCCATTCCCCGTCTGCCGGATGAATTCCGGAGTGCCGGCGGTCGCCTCGCCGATGAGCTGCAGGGACGGAGAACGGTTGCCGTGCTCGTTCTAATCGTCGGCTTCCTGGCACTTGGAGCCGGTACGGAATGGCTCTTTGGAATGGCCATGGCCTCCCTCCGGAAGCCGATGGCTGCTTTTCCGGCGCAGACGACCTCCGGGCGGCTGAGGGCTATAGGGCTGTCGTTTGCGCTTGATCTCGGCGGCCTTGCCATTTTCATGCTCGGGAGCTTGGGGGCGTTTCTCGCCTTCAACTGGCCGCCACTCCTGAGCCAGATCGTGGTCGCGTACCTCATTGC
>JAEVZQ010000305.1 GCA_023392135.1 Pseudomonadota bacterium
GCGCATACGACGCAGGGCCTTTCCGCGCTCCGGGACCGGTACGATGCGGTCAACATCAAGCTCGACAAGACCGGCGGGCTGACCGAGGCGCTCCGCATGGCGCGGGAGGCCCGGGCCCTCGGCTTCCGCATCATGGTCGGCTGCATGGTTGCGACCTCGCTGGCGATGGCACCCGCCGTACTCGTGGCGCAACTTGCCGACTGGGCGGACCTGGATGGCCCGCTGCTGCTCGCCCGTGATCGCGAATGGGGTCTCCAAATCCGCGATGGCCTGATATCGCCGCCCGACCCGCGGCTCTGGGGCTGAGCGAGCGCGAGGGTGAGCTATCGTCTCACCGGGCCGGTTCTGAGCGCGATGGCTGCAATGAGCCCGGCACCGCCCATGCCCATCATGGCAAGGTAACCGAGCCCGCCGAACTGACCGTAAAGCAGGCCAGCCATCAGCGTTGCTGCGCCCATGCCCGCCCCGCCCGTCGCCGCGGCGAACAGGGCCTGCGCCGTCCCGGCCTGCTCTTGCGGGACAGTCTGATGGATGTAGTGCATCGCGCCGAGGTGGGTCGCTCCGAACGTCAGCGCATGAAGCACCTGCAGGGGAAAAAGCAGGGCAATGGTCGGCTCCAGCGCCATGGCGCCCCAGCGGACGACCGCGGCCACGGCTCCAGCGATGATAAGGCCCGCAGGACCGACAAGCTTCAGGTAGCGACCGGCGATGGCGAACAGAACGACCTCGGCGATCACGCCGACTGACCAGAGCACGCCGATCGTCGTCGTCGGGATGCCCTGTGCCTGCCAGTGCAGCACGCCGAAGGAATAAAACAGGGCATGGCTCGCCTGCACCACACCTGCTGCAAACACGAACAGGAGGAACGTGCGCGAACCCGCGACCTTGGCCACCTGTGCGAGCGTGAGCCGGCCACCTACTCCGGCTGCGGCATTTCCTGCCCCGCCGGGTCTCTGAAAAGGCAGCAGCCAGGACGTCAGGACGAGCATCCCCGTACTTGCGGCCAACATCCAGATCACGGACGGGGCGGCAAAGCGCTCGACGAGGACACCGCCCACGAACGTGGCGGCGATGAAGCTCAAGGATCCCCAAAGTCGCATCCGGCCGTAGTCGACGCCAAGCTCGCGGACTCCGGACAACGCGATCGCCTCGACTATCGGCCCTGTGGTCTGGCAGCCGACAATGAAAACCGCGGTGAAGAGCGCGATCGTCAGAAGAAGATGGGACTGGCCCAACGCAAGCACTGCCGCGCAACCGCAGACCGCCGCGACGATCACGGCTCGTCGCCGGTCACCGGACCTGTCGGCAAGGAATGCCGCTGTCGGCCCGATGAATAGCCGCAGGAACAGTGGCGTGGCCGACACCATGCCGATCTCGGCGGCCGAAAGTCCGCGCCAGTCCAGCCAGACAGGGAAGTAAGCGAGCTGGAAGCCGTAGACAGCGAAAAGCGCTGCATAGAAGGACGACAGGCGCCAGCCGAACGCGCGTGAAGAGCTTGTGGACAGGCTCATGAGCGACAGGTCGGCAAAAAGGCCTTTGGACGAATCGGCCAAACCGGATTTCTGCGCATCGAATCGGCGTATGTCTTGGAAAACAGCATCTTGCGAGTGATCGGATCTGTCCCATGCAGCAACAGCAGTCGTATGCCCAGATGTCGATGGACGTCGAGCAGGAATATCGTGCCATCGAGGCCGCTCTGCTCAACAACCCTCGGGGTCGCTGGTTTCTGGCCGAGCACGGCCGGCGGGCTCGGCGTCTCGACAGCGCAATGCTCGAGATGGCGATCGAGCGCCTGCAGAACTCCATCCGCCAGCCGCCTGCTCTCCTGGGCCAGCTCCAGAACGAGATCGAGGAGCTGAAGCGGTTCATCATCGACACCCGCGCGGAGATGCTCGCTCGTCCCCCGAAGGTCGAAAACGAAGCGCCGGCGGACGCACCGGCGGATGGCATCCTGCGCGCGGCTGAAGACCTGCATGAGCTTGCCTGGACGCTGCAGTCCAATGACATCAATGCCGATGCTTGCGAGAAAATTGCGCGCCAAGCCTCGTCGATCTACGCGCTGAGCGTCCGGCAGGCGCTCGAGTCGGAGCGTACGCAGAAGCTCGCGATTGCGCTCGATGCGGCCTGCGCCCGCCTCAACGCGCTGTTGGAGACGATCGATCACGAATCCCAGTTCGACGATGCCCCTCCGCCCCCGTCGGACGAGGTCGAATCCATGACCTCTCTGTTGACTGAGCAGATCATGCCGCCTGCCGACGAGTTCGATGCGGAGCCGAACTCCGACGACAAGAAGCACGCCGACCTCGGAGACCTGATCGACCCGGAGTGAGCCGAGGTAAGCATCGATAATTCGATGATAGATCCGAGCTTTGCCCGGATCTTTTTTGTTCCGGCTCAGGCCTGGATGATCTCGGAGAACAGCGTAGGATCGATGTTCCCGCCGGAAAGCACGCAGGCAGTCGTGCGGCCGACTGTCGATACCTTGCCCGCAAGGACCGCAGCCAGAGCCGCCGCGCCGCCCGGCTCGACGACGAGCTTCAACTCCTCGAAGGCGAAACGTATCGCCGCCCGAACCTCATCCTCGCTGACGGCAGCCCCGCCTGCGAGCCGCTGCTTTGCCAACGCGAACGTGATCTCGCCAGGCGTCGGCGCAAGCAATGCATCGCAGATCGAGCCGGACATCTTCTCGTTGCGCTCCCGGGTGCCACTCGCCAACGAACGCGCGAGGTCGTCGAAGCCTTCCGGCTCTGCGCTATAGACCTCGGCGGCCGGATTGAAATGCTGCACCGAAAGCGAAACACCAGTCACCAGTCCGCCGCCGGAACACGGCGCCAGAACCAGGTCAGGCTTGGCATTCATGGCTTCCGCCTGTTGCATCAGCTCGAGCCCGACTGTTCCCTGGCCCGCAATGACGTCGGGGTGATCGAATGGTGGAATGAACGCAGCATTACGCTCGGCACAGAGCGCACGTGCCATGGCGTCCCGGTCCTCGGTCTCACGATCGTAGCCCACCACGTCTGCGCCGTAACGCCTGGTGCGCGCCACCTTCATCTCTGGCGCGTCCTTCGGCATAACGATCAGCGCGTCCAGGCTACACATCATGGCCGCCGCCGCCACGCCCTGGGCGTGGTTGCCCGAGGAGCAGGCGACGACGCCGCCAGGGTACTTGCCACGATCGAGCTTTGAAATTGCGTTGAACGCGCCGCGGAATTTGAAGGAGCCGACGCGCTGCAACGTCTCGAGCTTGAGGAGCACGCGGCCACCGGCCCGGTCGTTCAGGACCGGGTGCTCGATGAGCGGCGTTCGGACAGCAAGCGCTCCAATCCGCTCGGCAGCAGCGAGAACATCTTGATACGTCGGTAGGCGAGGCTCCATGGTGCCCAGCTCCAGGTTGGAAAAGGTGATCTGATACAGCGCGCACAGCAGAAGGCCGGCGCCACCCAGAGACACCGGCCCGCTCGATCCACCGACTTAGCCCAATTCGGCGGCGTTTCGCCACCCCAATTCGCCTGGGGGCCGGTTGTGCAGTTACACTGCGCTCGGCCGCCCGACCCAAAAAAAACCCGGCCCGGTCGTACCGGGCCGGTTCTTCGTCAGAGCCAGACCGTGTCCAGCTCTCCCCCCGAAGCTCACATCGCCGGACCTCCCCTGATCCGGCACTGGTCATGCCCCCGTGAGCCAATTTGTGTAGGGGAGACTGGCATTTGCCGGCGTGGCCGACAACGGGGTGAGAACTGATTGCTGGGGAACCGGTGCGAGAAAGCAACAGGTGGTCAAGCCGCCGAAACAGAACGTTTCGGTCTCAAGCCGGTATCGGCTGACGCCTAAGCGCGAACAGGTGATCGACGGGGCCGGAGCCGTGTCCGACGCGAAGACCGGCGCCAGCCTCGAGCGCGCGCCACACGTATAGCTTGGCGCGGCGCACAGCCTGCTCCAGGCTGTCTCCCCCCGTCAAAAGGGCCGTAATGGCAGCCGCGAGCGTGCAGCCCGTCCCGTGAGTATTGCGGGTTGAAATCCGGGGCGCTTCGAGGCGGACCATTCCGCCAGCATGGACGAGCAGATCGACGGCCATTTCACCGCTGCCATGCCCCCCCTTGAGCAATACTGCGCCGCAGCCAAGCGCGCGCAGCGCCTCCGCTTGATGCGCCATCTCATCGATGCCATGCGCTTCCTCGCACCCGAGGAGCCGGGCGGCTTCCGGAATGTTCGGCGTAATAATGGCTGCGCGGGGAATCAGCCGGTCTCTCAAAGCGTCTATCGCGTCCGGCTCGAGCAGCACATCGCCACTGGTTGCGATCATCACGGGGTCGCAAACAAGCGGGATGCCGGGGTGCTTATCGAGAGAACCGGCCACGGCCAGAATGACACCGGCATTGGCAAGCATGCCTGTCTTGGTCGCATTGACCCGCAGATCGGAAAGCACGGATTCGAGCTGCGCCGTGACGAAGGCAGGCGGGACAGCCATCACGCCGTCGACGCCACGTGTATTCTGAGCCGTCAGCGCCGTCAGAACCGAGGCACCGTACACGCCGAGCGCAGTGAAAGTCTTGAGATCGGCCTGAATGCCAGCGCCCCCGGAACTATCCGAGCCAGCGATGGTCATCGCGATCGGAACCGACGGCAGTGTCTCAGCCATTCACGTGCTCACCTTTCAGAAGATCGTTGCCCAGGCGATTTGCGGTCGCTGACCCTCAGTTCCCGAGCCCCTGTCTCATGATGTCCATCTGCAGGCTGCCGGGCGTGAACTGCTCCTCGATCGTTGCAAGTCCC
Organism: Pseudomonadota bacterium; assembly: GCA_023392135.1. Taxonomy (GTDB): domain Bacteria; phylum Pseudomonadota; class Alphaproteobacteria; order Rhizobiales; family Hyphomicrobiaceae; genus ZC4RG25. Next base: position 4,771 of record JAEVZQ010000305.1, read on the forward strand.
GGGAAGGTCTCGATTATCCACTGGCCGAACAAGTTCATCGAGCCGCTGAGGAACATGACGCCGGTCACCACCAGGACGAGGCCCATGACCTTTTCCACCATGCCCAGATGCCGGCGGAAGCGCTGCAGGAATGAGAGGAACGGCCGAATGGCAACGGCGGCAAGGATGAACGGAATGCCGAGTCCGAGCGAATAGACGAACAGAAGCTGCACGCCCCTGCCGAGGCTCGCCTCGTTCGCGGCGAGGGCGAGCACTGTGG
>JAEVZQ010000322.1 GCA_023392135.1 Pseudomonadota bacterium
CCATGGGTATCGTCATTCGGACCATACCTCCGCGATGAGGACCCACCACCCGATGGTTAATGCATGGCTGCACGAAGGTCAGATGCGAACCGTTCCGGCAGCTGTCACCGGAACGGCGGCTCGTCGAAGGAACGCAGCTTGCGCGAATGCAGCGTTTCGCGCCGCTCGCGCAGCAGGTCGAGCGCTTTCAGGCCGATTTCGAGGTGCTGGGCCACGGCCGCTTCGTAGAAGGCGTTCGCCGCTCCCGGCAGCTTGATTTCGCCATGCAGCGGCTTATCGGAGACGCAGAGCAGAGTGCCGTAGGGCACGCGCAGCCGATACCCATTTGCCGCGATGGTGCCGCTTTCCATGTCGACGGCGATGGCACGCGATAGATTGATCCGGCGCCGCTCGTGCGAATAGCGCAGCTCCCAGTTGCGGTCGACATCGGTGACGACCGTGCCGGTTCTGAGCCGCCCTTTGAGGGCGTCACCTTTTTCGCCGGTGACGATGGCGGCAGCGTCCTGCAGCGCCACCTGCACTTCGGCCAGCGCGGGGATAGGGATGTCCGGCGGCAGCAGGGCATCGAGGATCAGGTCCTGCCGCAGGTAGGCATGGGCAAGGACGTAGTCACCGATCTGCTGTGACTGCCGCAGGCCTCCGCAATGCCCGACCATCAGCCAGCAATTCGGGCGCAGCACGGCCAGATGATCCGTGATGTTCTTCGCGTTCGACGGGCCGACGCCGATGTTGATCAGCGTGACCCCCTCCCCGCTGGGCGCAACGAGGTGATAGGCGGGCATCTGGAATCGATGCCACGGACTAGCGGCGATCACGCCTTCTGCATCGTCCGCGGACTCGCCCCTTCTGATCTCGGCTCCCCCCGGAAGCACGAGCCGCTCGTAATGGGCTTTTCCCTCCGCGAGCCGGGCCAGTCCCCAGCGGACGAACTGGTCGACGTAGCGGTGGTAGTTCGTAAGCAGGATCCAGTGCTGCACGTTGCGCCAGTCGCTGCCCGTATAGTGCACGATGCGGCGCAGGGAATAGTCGACCCGCACGGCATCGAACAGGGACAGCGGCCGCGGCTCGCCTTCCGGCGCTTCCCACTCCCCGTCAGCCACTTCATCCCCGACGAGAGACAGGAGCGGCGTGGGAAAATGGCGGGCGAGCTCGGAGGCGGTTATTCCCTTTCGGCCGATCTCCTCGACCCGCTCCATCGTGTAAGGAAAGGGAATCTCCTGGGTGCTGACCCCGACCTCGATTTCCGCCCCGTACTCACCCACCAGCAGGCGGAGCTGCTCCAGCAGATAATTTCGGAAGTGCCGCGGGTGGGTGATCGTCGTCTCGTAGACGCCCGGCCGCTGGAACTTGGCATAAGCCCGGCGCGTGCGCGGCGCCGGGTCCATACCATAGTAGATGACGCGCAGGAGGGGGTAGCGGAACGCTGCGCGCTCGTTCTCCGTCGGCGGCTCGCGCGTCTCGAGATAGCGGTCGAGGACGCGGACCAGGGCCGTCGAGGCTTGGTCGTATAGCTCATCGAGCCGGTCTATCGCTGCTTCAGGTGAGAGTGCGTGGCGGGTATCCTGCCGCTTGCTCATGATCCGCGCCTTTCCGGTTCGTCTTGGTTTCCCTCAACTTAACCGCGCGCGAATCGTTTGTCGCCATCGGCCATCAGCTACGGAAGACCTCGTCCAGCCAATCGTAGAGCACGGCGTTGCCGAGCGGGAGATTGCCCATCTGGCAATGCATGTCCGCTCCTTCTTCGGCCGTGAACACCCGCTTGGTGACGGGACCCGATACCGAGGCTACGTACCTTTCGAATTGCTCCGTGGCTTCGGCCCCTTCGCCATCGCTGATCATGGCGAGCGTCGGGCAGCTGATCTCGCCAAGCCTCTCCGCCGCGCTGAAATCTTTGAGGCGCCGAAACCAGGCTGCAAAGCTGTCTACGCCGAAGCGCCGGCACGATGATTTGAAACTGAGCTTGGCCGTTCGGGGGAGCTCGTCATCGGGGACATTGTCGACCTCAGCGAGCGTGAGTGGAGGCGGATCGTTCGCGAACTGCGGCCCGACGAAGCCCGCCATGTAGCCGAACAGGTCGATGATCGGCGAGTTCAATATCAGGGCCTTGATGCGCCGGTCGTGCTCGCCGGCGCGCATGGCGAAGTAGCCGCCGAAACTGATGCCGTAGACAGCGAGGCGTTCCGGCGCCACCTCCGGCCGCGCAAGTGCCGCATCGAGCATCGCGCCGATCGGCTTTTCATAATCGGGGCGGAACTTCAGCTCCGGGTGAAGGCGGATGCAGCCGACCTGTCCCGGGCCTTCCGCCATGAATACATTGTAGCCGCGCTCGAGAGCAGCGGCCCCCGCGATGAAATAAAGCTCCTCGGCCGTGCTGTCGAACCCCGTGACGATAACGATCGTCTTGCCGCGGTCTGAACCGCCGGCCGGCGATATGAAGTAGCCGGGCAGGGCCTTGCCCTCGAAAGGCACCTCGACCGGCTCGACCCGGTCCCGCATCAGCTCGCCTGCGGCACGGAAGGCGTCGCGGCCGGCGAAGCCCCAGGGCAGTGCTTCCGATCCAAACGGATCGGCGAAGTATTCGGCGGCGCGGTAGTACATGGAGGCGCGCAGGAAGTGATCTCGGGCGCTGACGCGGTGGCCGCGCCCAAGTGCCTCGCGGCCATTGTTCAGAACCCGTTCGCCCATTTGTGCCAGCGCGTCGCGCCAGGCGTAGGGGTCGTTTTCAACCACTGCTGAGCGGGTCGCGAAAACCTCCCCGGGCGTCCCGCCGCAGTAATTTCCGACGCCCAGCGAACGCATGAGCTGAAAGTCGAGCTCGCCTGTCTGGAAGCCTGCGACACGGGTTGTGCCGCGTTCGACGCGGTCTTCCGCCATTTCAGCCTCCTTGGCATTCACGGTTCGGCAACGTAGGGCGCTGGCCGCCAGAGCCGCCATCGTCGCAAGAAAGTAAGTCCGTCGCGTTATGATGGCCGCTGCCATGATCGCCTGCTCCCATCCAGGGAAATCAACGCGCGCAGACCTTAAGATCAGGTGAATTGGACAGGTGGGGATTCCGGCGGAGCGCCATTGGACCGGGCGAGCCTCCCCTGGCGCTCCGGCATTGACTTAAAGGCTCTTCCCGACGATAGTGCCGGCGCACGCGATGGCTCGGGGCCATCGCGCATGAGGCGCTGCCCGAGGCTCATCGCCGGCATCCGGCCGGTAGACCGTTTCCCGACAGGCGAGGCGGTTCATTAAAGTCCGCGACATGACGCTCGCGGCGCCGCAGGGCGTGGATAAGGCAAGGATACGTCATGTTCGCAGTCATCAAGACCGGCGGCAAGCAGTACCGTGTGGCGACCGACGACGTCCTCACCATCGAGAAGCTCGAGGGTGAGGCCGGATCCGAGGTCGAGTTCACCGAGGTGCTGATGGTCGGCGGCAACGGGGCGCCGAAGATC
>JAEVZQ010000373.1 GCA_023392135.1 Pseudomonadota bacterium
TGCACGCCGGAGAACACGATGTAGCTCTGCGTTCCCGTGATCGAAACCGGCAGCGCGAGATTGTTGACGATGTGGAGCATCGCGATCGTCACGATGAACGCGAGGTAGAACCAGTTCGCGACGTAGATGTGCGGCTCCTTGCGCCGCGCGATGGTGCCGAGGAATACGAGCAGGTAGGCGACCCAGACGACCGTCAGCCACACATCGGCGTACCACTCGGGCTCTGCGTATTCCTTGCTCTGGGTTACGCCAAGCAGATAGCCGGTGCCGGCGATCAGAATGAAGAGCTGGTAGCCCCAGACGACGAAGTAAGGTGCCCACCGGCCGGGAAGGCGGGCATGGCACGTGCGCTGAACGACGTACAGGGACGTACCGATGAGCACGTTGCCACCGAAGGCGAAGACAGCCGCCGAAGTGTGCAGCGGGCGCATGCGACCGAAGCTGGTCCAGGGCAGGTCGAAATTCAGGGCCGGAAAGGCGAGCTGCCAGGCGATGAGGTCGCCGACGGTGAAGGCCGCAACCGCCCAGATGACCGCAGCGATCGTCGCCACTTTGATGGGCCCGTCGAAGTAGCCTTCCTCGGCGACCGTCTTGTCCGCGGAGCCGAACGTGTCCTTGAGGACGAATATTGCGCCGGCCAAGCCGGCGAGAGCCAGGAGCGTGCCGTGAAACGCCATGACGGAATCGCGGGTGCCGGCCGCCAGGAACAGGCCAAGCAAGATGCCCAATCCGCATCCCAGAACTGCGACCACGTCGGAAAACGCGCGCCGCTCGACTGCCGTATCTGCCATTTCCGTGCCCCTCATATCGGCTGACCGGATCTTTTGAGTTTGGTGGCGATCTGCCAATGCCGTTCAGGTACCCGTACTGGCCTTGATTTTAATCAAGGCGTCTTGCCTCAGGTCGACCAGCCGCATCGGACATGTGGCCACGCCGTCACAAACTCCGACCACGACGCTCGGGGTTTCCCGTATGCGTAATTATCAGTTGCTAGGTGAGGCCATTGTAGTGATCTACGAATGACGACTGACTTCGTGGGTCTGGACACCAGCTGTCGCGTAGCGAAGCAGGGCGGAATATGCGGCGCGTTCCTCGCCGTCGGTTTTGACCTCCACGATGGCGATTGCCCCGCCCTTCCGGAGGTGGCGGTCGAGCTGCTGGGCGTGGCGCTCCAAGGCCCAGATGTGAAAATCCGGCATCACGTCGTGCTTGGTCACGCTCCCGCTCCCCGACGGATGGGCAGGAGCGAAATGCCACGGACAGTGTCCATGGGAATCCGGGCCATGTTCGCCGGATTCCGAAACCACCCAGGTCTCCGCGCCGACTGCCGCGAGGCGCTCGCCCCAGAGCTGATTGGCTCCGCTGCTCAGCGGTGGCGTGATCACCCTGATTTGAGCGAGCGGCAACCCGAGCTCGCAGAGCTCGTTCAAGGCACGCTCCAGATAGTCGGCGCTGACAAAGAGGCCGAGCGCATATCGGGCTTTGCCTTCGCCGCTCTTGGTCATTCTCGTTTCACTCCCTCGGACCACCGCCAACGGGAGTGTCGGACCAGTATCGGTGCCACGCATTGATCTGGATCAGGCATCTGCGAGCGACGCCAGACGATCGGCATCTCTCAGGTTGACGGTCGTCGTGCGCGGCAGGTCGATGAGCCCGTTCCGCTTGAACTTGCTCAGCGTGCGGCTGACGGTCTCGATGGTCAGGCCGAGGTAGTCTGCTATATCGAGCCTCGTCATCGGCAACGTGATCCGGTCCGGATCCTCGCCCTGCTCCTCGTTTCGCCGGGAAAGGGCCAGCAGGAATGCCGCGAGCTTCGCTTCGGCCGACTTCGCCGCCAGGCACAAGAGATGGTCGCGCGTGGCGGCCAGCTCGATGGCGGCGAGGCGCAGGAAGCGCTGGGCCAGCTCCGGCCGCTGGACCATGGAGCGCTCGAGAACTGTGCGGGGGATGCGGCGGACCCGAACCGGCGTAAGGGCCTGTGCGCTGTAGGCGTAGGTCCCCAGGCTGCAGTTTCCGATAACGTCGCCGGGGTAGTAGAAGGAGACGATGTGGCGCTCGCCGTCCGGCAGGATGCGGTAGGCGCAGACGATCCCGTCGAGTACTTCGAACACGTTGCGGGCTTCGTCGCCCTCGAAGAATATCTCCTCACGCGTTGGAACGGACTGGACGGAGCCGAGCTGCAGCCAGCCATCCATTGAAGCGGGCGCCGCTGAACGATAGCGGGCAGGCTGCTCGAAATCGCGGGAGATGTCCTCTGAAGGGGCTACCAGGGCAAGCATCGAACCGTTCCTCTCGTCGACCTCGTTGACGGAGGGCAGATCAACAGGGGCGTGTCGTACCCGGATGGGAACTGTGTAATAATTTGTAAGAGTGTGTCGAACGATGCTGCGTCCGGGCGAGCATGGGGGCGCCGAGATGCCTGAAATCCAAATGACAAAGGGCTCAGCGCATATCCTGGTCGTCGATGACGAACCCAAGGTCCGGCTTCTCCTGCGCCGCTGCTTCGAGAGCGAAGGCTACAAGGTGACGGAGGCCGGCAGCAGCGCAGAGGCGATCGGGCTCCTGAAGCAGGAGAGCTTCGATCTCGTGACGCTCGACCTCAACCTGCCCGATGTCGATGGCCTGACACTGGCGCGGGAGATCCGGGCGCGCTCGCCGGTTCCCATCATCATGGTGACGGGCAAGGGCGACACGATCGACCGGGTGGTCGGGCTCGAGCTCGGCGCCGACGATTAC
>JAEVZQ010000356.1 GCA_023392135.1 Pseudomonadota bacterium
CTCGCCGAGGCCGCCGAGGCCCATGAAGACGACCTCATCTCCGCCGGACCTGCTCCGGGAAGCTGCCTGCCTTGCATCCGTCATTGCTGATCACTCGCGTCCGCAGCCGCTCCCAAAGTTACATCCCCATAAGTAAACCGGCGTTCTACACCGCCCTGATCACGTAGAACGAGTGCTCCCTGTGCGTCGATCCCGAGAAAACTCCCCTCCACAGTCTCTCGCCCCGTGTTGATGGTAATGGGCTCGCCAGGGGCACCGGCGCGTTGCAGCCAGGCCTCACGCGCGTGCGCGAAACCGGCGCCGTTGTCCCAACGCTTCAGCCAATCGTCGACGCAGGCGGCGAGAAAGCCGAGCATTTCTGCCGGAGTGATCCTGAGACCGTGAGCCGCCAGGTGCGTCACGGGCCGACCCATGCCCTCCGGGTGACCAGCGAGGTTTAGGCCCATGCCCACCACCGCAACCACGCCTCTGGATTGGCCAGGCATCGTCGTGCTCTCGGGCAATATGCCTGCGAGCTTCGCCTCGCCGACGAGCACATCGTTGGGCCACTTGAGCCTGAGCCCTCGCAGTGCGGCGCCTGCGCGTGCCGCCGCAGCACGGATCGCGTCCTGGACCGCGACCCCTGCCAGCAGCGAGAGCTGGTGGACAGCTTCAGGTGGACAATCCAGCCGGATGAGCAGGCTCGCGTAGAGGTTGCCCGGCACGGATACCCAGGTCCGGCCGGAGCGGCCGCGACCAAGCGTCTGGGCACCGGCCCAGATCCAAAGCGGCCCGGTTTCGCCCGTGGCTACCAGCCGCATTCCCTCGGCATTGGTCGAGCTGATCTCGTCGAAGGCGAGGAGCTTGTGCCCGGGGGGAAGTGCTGGGATCGCCTGCGGCATCGACCCCGGTCAGTACTGGAAGCTGCCGGCCGCCGCCTCTGCGACGGTGATCAGCGCGGCCGGCACATAGGGCACGATGAAGGCGAACAGCATCAGCACCCCTGAGAGCGCCATAACGAACCCTGCCTTGCCCCGCACCGGCAAGAACGTGTCAATCGGCTCGTCGAAAAACATGATCTTGACGATGCGCAGGTAATAGAAGGCAGAAATCACGCTGGCCAGCACGCCGATCACCGCGAGCCCGTAGAGCCCCGCATTGATAGCCGCAAGGAAGACGTAGAACTTGGCGAAGAAACCAGCCAAGGGAGGAATACCGGCCAGCGAGAACATCAGCGCTCCGAACACGAACGCCATCGGCAGATTGTGCTGCGCGAGCCCTGCGAGATCGCTGATGTCCTCGGTCGGCCCGTCCGCCCGGCGCATGGACACGATGCAGGCAAACGAGCCGACGGTCATGACGACGTAGATCGCCATGTAGAGCACCACCCCTTGGATACCCTCCTGCGATGCAGCCGCAAGGCCGACGAGGGCGAACCCGACATGCCCGATGGAGGAATAAGCCATCATGCGCTTGATGTTACGCTGGCCGATCGCGCCGAAGGCGCCGAGCAGCATGGAGGCGATCGAGAGGAAGACGATGATCTGCTGCCACTGCGGCGTCATGCCGGAGAACGCCGACAGGAGAAAGCGGATCATCAGCCCGATGGCGGCGACCTTCGTCGCCGAGGCGAAGAAGGTCGTTACCGGCGTCGGCGCACCCTCGTAGACGTCAGGTGTCCACATGTGGAACGGCACGGCTGACATCTTGAATGCAATGCCAACGATTACGAACACGAGGCCGAAAATCAGGCCGAGGTTCGTCGACACGCCTGGTCCCGTGGCGACATTGAGGATGGTCAGGAACTGCGTTGAGCCCGTGAAGCCATAGATCAGCGAAGCGCCGTAAAGCAGCATGCCGGAAGCCAGCGCGCTCAGGACGAAGTACTTTAGACCCGCCTCGCTCGAGCGGACCTGGTCGCGGCGATAGGCTGCCAGCACGTACGACGGCAAGCTCTGCAGCTCGAACGCGAGATAGAGGCTGATGAGATCTCCGGCCGACACCATGACCATCATGCCGACCGCAGCCAGCAGCATCAGCACCGAGTACTCGAACCGCATCTGCCGGACGTCGGAGAGATCATCGAGAGACAACAGCAGCGCCAATGCCGCGCCGCCCAGCACCAGGATCTTCATGAAACGGGCGAAGCCGTCGACGACGAACGCACCTTCGAAATAGGCCGTGCTGCCTGCCGGCTGCAGCACGACGAAGAGGCCAGCGATCAGCAGCACGATGATGGCAAGCCATCCTACCGTTCTGCCGCTGACGTCCGTATCGGGCCGGAAGACGCCATAGATCAGCAGCAGCATCGCGCCGACCGCGAGAACAAGCTCGGGAAGCACCGGGCCCCAGGAATACAGTTCGCTCATCGATTCATCTCCCTGCCGCTACTGGGCGAGTGCGGCAGCCGTGCTGATCGCGGCCTGATAATTCTGCACGAGGTTCTTCACCGATACGGCTGTCACGTCCAGGATCGGGGCTGGATAGAAGCCGAACAAGATCGTGAGGAACACGAGCGGCACCAAAATAGCCATCTCACGCGGGGTCAAGTCCATGATGGCCCGCAGGCGGGCTTTCTCGAGCGCCCCGAAGATCACGCGCCGGTAGAGATAAAGCATGTAGCACGCCGACAGGATGACGCTCGTGGTCGCCAGGAACGCGACCCACGTGTTCGTCTTGAAAGCCCCCAGCAGTGTCAGGAACTCACCGATGAAACCGCTGGTGCCCGGCAGGCCGACGTTGGCCATGGTGAACACCATGGCGCAGAACGCGTAGACGGGCATCCGCTGGACCAGCCCGCCGTAGGCGGCGATCTCGCGCGTGTGCATCCGGTCGTAGATCACGCCGACGCAGAGGAACAGCGCCGCCGAGACGATGCCGTGCGAGAGCATCTGGAAGATGGCGCCGTCGAGGCCCTGAACCGTGAACGTGAAGATGCCCATCGTCACGAAGCCCATATGGGCCACTGACGAATAGGCGATCAGCTTCTTCATGTCGTCCTGAGCGAGCGCGACCAGCGACGTGTAGATGATCGCGATCACAGACAGGGCGAACACCAATGGCGCCAGTTCCTGGCTGGCCAGCGGGAACATCGGTACCGAGAAGCGCAGGAAGCCGTATCCGCCCATCTTCAAGAGGATGGCCGCCAGGATCACCGAGCCGGCCGTCGGCGCCTCGACGTGCGCATCAGGAAGCCATGTATGGACCGGCCACATCGGCAGCTTCACCGCGAAGGAGGCGAAGAACGCCAGCCACAGCCACCACTGCATGTCGCCCGGGAATACGGCCGTCTGCAGCGTGATGATGTTGGTCGTGCCCGCGTGCCAGTAGATGGCCATCATGGCCAGCAGCATCAGCAACGAGCCGAGCAGTGTGTAGAGGAAGAACTTGAAGCTGGCATACACCCGCCGCGGGCCGCCCCAAACGCCGATGATGAGGAACATCGGGATGAGGCTCGCCTCGAAGAACAGGTAGAACAGCACCAGGTCCAGAGCGCAGAAGACGCCGATCATCAGCGTCTCCATGACAAGGAATGCCATCATGTATTCCTTGACGCGCTTCTCGATGCTGTCCCAGCTCGCCAGGATGCAGATCGGCATCAGGAACGTCGTCAGGATGACGAACAGCATCGAGATCCCGTCGACGCCCATGCGGTAGACGATCGGGCCGAGCCAGGGCCGCTCCTCGACGAACTGGAAGCTCGCCGTCGAGGTGTCGAAGTTGATCCAGACGAGCAGCGACACGCCGAACGTGACGAGCGTGGTCCAGAGCGCGATATAGCGCGCGTTCTGGACAGCATCCCGCGGCAGGAAGGCGATGAACGCCACGCCCACCAGCGGCAGGAACGTGATCAGCGAAAGGAGGGGTGCGTTGGCGATGTTCATAGCGGCTGCCCGCCCGTGAACATGAAGACGGTGAGGATGATGGCGATTCCGATCAGCATTGCGAAGGCGTAGTGGTAAAGATATCCGGTCTGCAGCCGCACGACCCGGCCAGTGGCATCGAGAACCCGGGCTGCGATACCATCGGGTCCGATCCCATCGATGACCCTGCCATCACCGCCTTTCCAGAGCACCCGGCCGATCCAGAACGCGGGCCGTACGAACAGCCGGTCGTAGAGCGCGTCGAAGTACCAGGCGTTGAGCAGGAAGTCGTAGACCGGCCTGAGTGCCCGCGCCGTCGCGGCCGGCAGCCATGTCGCCGACATGTAGTAGAGCCACGCAATGCCGAAGCCGACCACCATGGCGATGGTGGCGGACCAGGCGACCGCGGAAGGTACGTGATGCATGGCCTCGATGATGCGGTTCTCAGGAGCGATGTAGAGCGCGCGCCCCCAGAACTCCGCATAACCCTCGCCGATGAAGTAGTGGCTGAAGGAGAAGCCTGCGAAC
>JAEVZQ010000441.1 GCA_023392135.1 Pseudomonadota bacterium
ACCTCTGCCGGTCTGGCCATTTTTTGTTGCCGGAGGTCAGTAATGGACATCCTCGGCAACATCGCACTCGGCTTGGCCGTAGCTATAACGCCGATCAATCTTATCTATGCCTTCGTTGGTGTGCTCGTCGGGACGCTGATCGGTGTGCTCCCCGGCATCGGTCCGGTCGCTACCATAGCGATGCTGCTGCCCACCACCTACGGGCTTGAGCCGGTTACAGCGCTGATCATGCTGGCCGGGATCTACTACGGCGCCTCCTTTGGCGGTTCGACCACCGCCATTCTTGTCAACCTCCCCGGCGAGATGTCGTCGGTTGTCACGGTGATCGACGGCCATCAGATGGCCCGGCAGGGGAGAGCCGGCCCGGCACTTTGCATCGCGGCGCTGGGATCGCTGTTCGCAGGCAGCGTCGCCGCGCTGATGATTGCGGCATTCGCACCGCCACTCGCCAATGTGGCGCTGAAATTCGACGCGGCGGAATACTTTTCCCTGATGGTTCTCGGTCTCGTTGCTGCCGTGGCGATTGCCGGCGGCTCCGTGCTGAAGGCAGTTCTGATGACCCTTCTCGGCTTGCTGCTCGGCATCATCGGAACCGATGTCAATTCAGGCGTGTCGCGGTTCACGTTCGACGTTCCGGAGTTGATCGACGGCATCGGCTTCGTCGCGATGACGATGGGCCTCTTTGCGTTCGGCGAAATCGCCGTCAATCTCGAGCAACCTGAGCATCGTAGCATAGTCACCGGACGCATCAGCGGCCTGTGGATCAAATGGGCGGAATTCAAGCAGGCGTTCCCGGCCGTGCTCCGCGGCACCGCCATAGGAACGATGCTTGGCATTCTGCCTGGCGGCGGAGCCACACTATCCGCATTTGCCTCCTATGCGGTGGAGAAAAGAGTCGCGAAGGACCCCTCGCGCTTCGGCAAGGGCGCAATCGAGGGAGTTGCGGGTCCGGAGTCGGCGAACAACGCCGGTGCACAGACCTCGTTCATCCCGATGCTCACCCTCGGCCTCCCCTCGAACGCAGTGATGGCTTTGATGGTTGGTGCCCTGATCATCCACGACATCCAGCCAGGCCCACAGGTAATGACGAGCAACCCGGATCTTTTCTGGGGGCTGATCACCAGCATGTGGATCGGTAACCTGTTTCTCGTGATCCTCAATCTTCCGATGATCGGCATCTGGGTCAGGCTGCTGAGCGTGCCGTACCGACTTCTCTTTCCATTGATCGTCCTCGCCTGCACGATCGGCGCGTTCAGCACCAATAACAACATGTTCGACGTCTGGGTCGCCATGGTCTTCGGTGTGCTGGGCTATGTTTTCATAAAGCTGGGGTGCGAGCCCGCCCCCCTGCTCCTGGGCTTCATCCTGGGGCCGATGCTGGAGGAGAACCTTCGGCGCGCTCTCATCCTGTCCCGCGGCGACTTTACCGTGTTCGTAACCCGGCCGATCTCGCTGGTAATGCTCCTCATCACTGTCGGACTGCTGTTTCTCATCGCGGCTCCAGCCATTCGAAGTAAGCGCCAGCTCGTCTTCGCTGAAGATCGATGAGACTTCAGGAGAGCTGAACAGGACTGGCCTGCGGTTGCCGTCCCGGCGAGCGGCACGGCTTCCAAGCGAGCCATGACTGGAAGCAAAACTGCCCATCGGCGATTGCCGGCGGTTCTCAGGAGAAAGCGTCTACCCAGTCGGGATCGGGCGCGTTGTCTTCGACTTCAAAATCGATGCGACGAAGCTGCCGCCGTTCGGCATGATTGTCCAGGCGAGCGCCGACGATCTCTAGCTTGTGCCTTTGCAGCGCACCAGGGCCACTGCCACCCCTAGAGTGCCCCCGAGCGACAACGTGACCAGTGGCAACAGGCCGAAGCAATCGCGTGACTCGGGTAGCCACAGTGCATGTGGGCCGGCGGCTTTGCGATCTCGGCGCGGGCCTGTAAAAGCGGCCGCGAGCCAGAACGAGCACAGGACGAGGAGATGGTGTGATGGACGAGACGCTGGCCGCGCGGCAGCGGCTCGAGGGCTTTCTCTTTCTGACCGCTTTCGGCCTCTGCATTCCCGCAGCCAATTGGCTGATCGGCAACGCGGGGACCGTCTGCCTGCCGGATAGCCCGTGCCTCATCCCGGTTGCACCCGGCCTGATGGCCCCGAGCGGCGTGCTCATGGTCGGCCTGGCGCTCGTGCTGCGTGACCTCGTGCAGCGGCGCTTGGGGCTTGGCTGGGCCGCGGGTGCGATCCTGGCCGGGGCGATTCTCTCGGCTCTATTCGCACCACCCTCGCTGGTTGTTGCGTCTGCAGTCGCATTCCTCCTGTCCGAACTCGCCGACCTCGCCGTCTACACGCCTCTGCAGCGTCGTCGCCTGGTGTTGGCTGTTCTGGCAAGCAGCCTTGTCGGGCTGGTCGTGGACAGTGCCGTGTTTCTTTACCTCGCCTTCGGCAGCCTCGAGTTCCTGGCGGGCCAGGTCATCGGCAAAGCCTGGATGGTGCTGTTCGCCACACCGCTGATCGCCTGGCTTCGCCGGCGCGACGCCAGACTGGGCCTGCTCCCTGCCTGAAAGAGTTCACCATGAGCACCGACACATCAAAACTGACCCAGCTCGGCCGACTGTCCGACCTCCCGGCGAGCCCGGAGGCGGCCCAGCTCGAGCGCGTGCCGAACCCGCATCCGGACACGCCCTATGTGGCGCGCTTCACCGCGCCGGAGTTCACCTCGCTGTGCCCCGTGACGGGCCAACCGGATTTTGCGCACCTCGTCATCGATTACGTACCGCGTGACTGGATCGTCGAATCGAAGTCGCTGAAGCTTTACCTGTCCGCCTTCCGCAACCATGGAGCATTCCACGAGGACTGCACCGTCGCGATCGGGAAACGGCTGGTTTCGCTGCTGGAGCCGCATTTCCTGCGCATCGGCGGCTATTGGTACCCGCGCGGCGGCATTCCCATCGACGTGTTCTGGCAGACCGGCGAGCTGCCGAAGGGCGTCTGGCTTCCCGACCAGGGTGTAGCGCCGTATCGGGGGCGAGGGTGAGAACTGCTGAACCGATGAGTTCAGCTATTCAGGCTGGACCATCATCGAAGAGGTAGAGACCCACGCCCGAACACCCGCAGCGGCCTGCCCCTCGGGTGAGGCGAGGCCCGCCTCCGAGGCAGCGAGCGACTCGAACTGCAGAACGGCAATTAATGTATTCCGGATGAGCCGGTCGGGCTGATGACTGGGCTTTTACTGATCGCTAACTTCTGCACTCCAGGAATTTGCTTCGCCAGCGGAACGCGCGTTTCGCAATAATACAGATCGAATTCAAACGAATTCTTCCGCTCTTTGCGACCCGTCCGTCGCGAGCCACGGGCAACCGCCACTCTGGTTTGTCAGCCCGCGTAAACTCAGCTCAGCAACCATCGCTGATTATTCAGCGGGACGGTTTGGCAGCGCCTGTCGGCTCCCCAGAGACCAGCCGGATGGGCAATGCGCCCAAGCCCCCTACCCAGAACGAACTAACGGCAGCGGCAGCCGAGCTGGACCGTCTTTGCCCTGGTAATCGTCTTTGTCGGCAGGACATGGGTCTGGGCAACATGCTGCATCGGCACACTTGCCCGCTACTTGTGCGAGCCGAGCTCGGAAATCAGCGCGCCAGAGGTCGTGATCCGGGCGAACTCGCCCGAAAGGCTCGCGACGTGTGCGGCATGCATGGTCTCGGCCGGCACCACGGCGCCATTCGGGGTTGCCCGGTCGAAGGTGAAGCAGGCGTCCTCGACCAGCGACATAGTGTATCCGAGATTCGCACCCATGCGCACCGTCGTCGATACGCAGTGGTCGGTCGTCGCGCCGGCGACCACGATCTGAGGACGGCCGAGCGCGTCGAGGCGCTCGGCCAGATCCGTGCCGATGAAGGCGCTATTCACCGTCTTTCGAACGACCGCCTCACCCTCCTGCTCCTCAGCAAAACCCATCGGGCGATTGCCGATGAAGCCCGGACGAAATGGGCTCTGCGGCTCCGTCGAGTCGTGGCGGACGTGGATCACCGGCCAGCCGTTCTCGCGCCAGAAGGTCAGCAGTGCCATCGCCCGCGCCTCCGCCTCGATGTTGTTGCGGCGGGTGCGGGCTGCGATGACGTCGAAGCCCTTCTGGAAATCGATCAGAAGCAGGACAGGCCGCATCATGCAGCCTCTGTGACGCGTGCCTCGGACTTGACGAGGTCGGGCGGCGTTGCCTCTTCGACCAGCATGCGGATCGCCTCGGAGAGAGGCATCACGAGGCTCTGCTGGCTGCCAAGGCGGCGGATTGACACGGTCCGCTCCTCTGCCTCGCGCTTGCCGACCACCAGCAGCACCGGAACCTTTGCCAACGAATGCTCGCGCACCTTGTAGGTGATCTTCTCATTGCGCAGGTCGACCTCGGCGCGCAGGCCCGCTTCCCGAAGCTCTCGCTGGACCTCCTCGGCGTAGCCGTCTGCGTCCGACACGATCGTGCAGATGGTCGCCTGGACGGGGGCCAGCCACAGCGGCAGGTGGCCCGCGTAGTTCTCCAGGATGATGCCGACGAACCGTTCCAGCGAGCCGAAGATGGCCCGATGGATCATCACGGGGGTCCGCCGCTGGCCCTCTGCATCGATGTAGAAAGCTCCGAAGCGGCCCGGCAGGTTGAAGTCGACCTGCGTGGTGCCGCACTGCCAGTCGCGACCGATGGCATCGCGCAACACGTACTCGAACTTCGGCCCGTAGAAGGCGCCCTCACCGGGGTTGACGCCGGTCTTCACCTTGCCGCCGGATTCGGCCGCGATCCGCTCCAGCACCGCCATCATCGCCTTCTCGGCCTGATCCCATTGCTCGTCGGAGCCGACACGCTTCTCGGGCCGGGTCGAGAGTTTCACGACCGCCTGCTCGAAGCCGAAATCGCGGTAGATCGCCATGACGAGATCGTTGATCTTCAGGCACTCGTCCGCGATCTGATCCTCCGTGCAGAAGATGTGTGCATCGTCCTGCGTGAAGCCGCGCACGCGCAGAAGCCCGTGCAGCGCACCGGATGGCTCATAGCGATGCACGCAGCCGAACTCGGAGAGCCGGTACGGCAGCTCGCGATAGGATCGCAGCCCGTGCTTGAAGATCTGAATGTGCCCCGGGCAGTTCATCGGCTTGATCGCGAACTCACGCTCATCCTCCGTGGTGGTGGTGAACATGTTCTCGCGGAAGGTCTCCCAGTGGCCCGATGTCACCCAGAGGCTCTTGTCGAGAATCTGCGGCGTGTTCACCTCGCGGTAGCCGACGGCACCCTGACGGCGGCGCATGTAGTTCTCGAGCGTCTTGAAAAGGGTCCAGCCATTCGGATGCCAGAAGACGACACCTGGCCCCTCCTCCTGGAAATGGAAGAGATCCAT
>JAEVZQ010000448.1 GCA_023392135.1 Pseudomonadota bacterium
CCCCCCCCGCGCCGAAGGCACCGCCGAAAGTGGTGGCACGACGGCAGCGGCCGGCCCCGCAGCCGCCGCCGATCCAGCCGAATCCGCCGGTGCGGGAGCTTGGGCAACACCCCGTGCCGCCCGCGGCCGCTCCAGGTGGCAGCTGGGAGACCGACACCGTCGCCAACGCAGATCCTGGTCACGAGCTCATGCCGGCCCCCGAAGCGCTTTCGGCCCTGCCGCCCCGGCTGGCGCAGCCGGAAGATCTCGAGTTCACCGCCGATGAGATCCGGGAT
The DNA here is from genome assembly GCA_023392135.1 of Pseudomonadota bacterium. Taxonomy (GTDB): domain Bacteria; phylum Pseudomonadota; class Alphaproteobacteria; order Rhizobiales; family Hyphomicrobiaceae; genus ZC4RG25. Next base: position 276 of record JAEVZQ010000448.1, read on the forward strand.
GCGGGCCGTGGGTTCTTCGGCTCGCTCTCGGCGGGTCTCGCGAGCGTCATCGAGTATGCCTTCCGGAATTATGGCCGGCCCAATGGATACGTTCTCGGCTCGGAAGGTGGCGCCGCCCTTCTGGCGGGACTTCGCTACGGCGACGGCCGGCTCGTGACGAAGCGTGGCGAGCAGAAGGTCTACTGGCAGGGGCCGTCGCTCGGCTATGACATAGGGCTGGCCGGCTCGCGCGTCATGTTCCTCGTCTACAACCTCGAGCAGCCCAACGATCTTTTCGCGCGCTTCATCGGCGTTGATGGATCCGCCTATATCGTCGGCGGCGTCGGCATGACGTTCCTGAAGAAGGGCTCAGTCGTATTGGCGCCGATCCGGACCGGACTGGGACTCCGGGTCGGCGCCAACGTCGGCTATCTTAAATTCACGCCCGAGCCCAGCATCAACCCGTTCTGAGGCTTGCGGGCCTCTCGCCCGCGTCTCAACGGTCCTTGACCGGGCTGTGCGTCAGCGCCGCTTCGGCAGCGGCCGGCAAGGCCTAGCCTCGAGCTGGCAGCTCCAGGTCCCGCCGCTATCCGAGCAGTTCATGGATTTGCTCGCAGCGAGCTTATAGTGGCCCCAGATGGTGCCGTATTCCCATGCGGTAAAGCCGGCCCAGTCCTTCACGGCAGCGGCTTCGGCCAGCTTCCGGCTCTTCTGGGCGGAGCTGGAGCCATTATGGAAATGGCTCGACATACAGATCCGGTTGCCCTCGCGGCGTTGCTCGTGAATGCCGGCGAGTCCGGTCTCATCCTCCGCGCTGGCGGATGAAACGAGAACCGACGCTGCAATACTCGCAATGAACAAAAGTGAAGCTTTCCTGAGCATGTCGCCCCCCGACGAGAATCACACGAGGATTCTGCTAACAGCGGGCAGGGGATTGCGATACAGCGGCGATGGCCGCTCCCATTCGACGTCATCTGGCTGTTGCAGACCGGTAACAGGTCAGGCCCAGTGCTCACGAATTCCCAGCTTCGTGCAGCCTGAAACATAGAAAAGCTGCAATCAGGCCTCCTGCGCCTGCTCATTTGATTGCTGGCGCTCGATCTCCTCGCGCTTCAGTGCTTTCCGGGACGGCTTTCCGATCAAGGTCTTCGGCAGCCCGTCCCGAAATTCGATCTCGGCAGGCAGCTCGATGCGCGACAGCTTATTCTCGAGGTGGGTGAGGATCTCGGCCTTGGTGGCCGTCATCCCGTCCTTGAGCTTGATGAAGGCCTTCGGAGCTTCCCCGCGGTGGGGATCCTTGATGCCGATGACGCTGACATCCTCCACAGCCGGGTGCTCGAAGAGCGCTTCCTCGATCCGACGTGGATAGACATTGTAGCCAGAGCAGATGATCAGGTCCTTGATGCGGTCGACGATATAGAAGTAGCCGTCCTCATCCATCACCCCGACGTCCCCGGTGCGCAAATAGCCGTCGATGAATTGGCTTTCGGTCTCGGCCGGATTGCGCCAGTAGCCCTTCATCACCTGCGGTCCGCGAACACAGACCTCACCGCGCTCACCCGACGCAACCTCCTGGCTTGGATCCTCGAGGTCTCTAAGCGACACGATGGTCCCCGGTACGGGCAAGCCGATGGAGCCCGGTTTCACTGCACCCTCGAGCGGATTGGCCGTCACCACCGGCGACGTCTCGGAGAGACCGTAGCCCTCGACGAGCTTGCAGCCAGTAAGCTCCTCGAAACGCTGCTTCACCTCCAGCGGCAGCGCCGCGCCGCCCGAGAGGCAATAGCGCAGGGAGGAGAGGTCGAGGCTATTGAACTTCGGATCGTTCATCATGGCATTGAAGAGTGTCGGCACGCCCGGCATGACGGTGGGCCGCGCCTCCTTGATGAGGTCCAGCGCCTCGCTGAGTACGAAACGCGGCATGATCACCATCTCCGCTGCCTTGGCGACCCCGAAATTCAGCACCACCGTCATCGCGAAGACGTGGAAGAAGGGCAGGATGGCGAGCACCCTGTGCTTGGCCGTTTCCAACTTAGGCGCGAAGGCCATCACCTGCTGTACGTTTATGTACACATTGGCGTGTGTCAGCATGGCACCCTTGGGCGCGCCGGTGGTGCCTCCCGTGTACTGGAGCACCGCGATATCGTCGTCCAAGTCGATGGGCGGCAATTCGAACCGACCGTCATTCTCGAGCAGATCGGCCTCGAGGACGATGCGACGGGCTACGGGCGACCGGCCTACGTTGGCGAGCTGCCTGCCCTTGAGCATGCGGAACAGGATCGCCTTCGTGGTCGGCAGGAGGTTGGCGAACGAGGCCACGGCGGCCCGCGCGAGCACACCCGACTGCAGCAGCCCTTCGACCTTCTCGAACAGGACGGCAAGATCGAGCGTGACCATCAGCTCGGTCTCGCTGTCCCTGACCTGGAAGGCCAGCTCCTCGACTGTGTAGAGCGGGTTGTAGTTGACGACGGTTGCACCGAGCTTCAGCACGGCGAAGTAGTAGACGATGAACGTGGGGCTGTTGGGGAGCAGAAGGCCGACCTTCGAGCCTTTGCCGACACCGATCCTCTGGAGTCCGGCAGCCGCACGGGAGACGAGCCCGCCAATTTCACCATAGGTTGTAACTTTCCCCAGAAAACTCGTGCAGGGCCTTGCTGCGTGTGCGGCCACAGCATCGTCGAGGAGCGTGTAGATGGGGCGGGCGGTGAATTGCTGGTCCCAGCTCACGCCAGGCGGATAGCTGGCGACCCACGGATAGGTCGCTACAGCGACTGGGCGTGAGTCGCTGGTCTCGTCGGAACTACCCGCTGGCATTGCTTGCCCTCCCTGTTAGGTGGAATAAACTGCTTGCCCCCGGTAGAGACTCCTCGACTATGCTTTAACGGGCACTTGGCCGCAGAGATCTGGCCGTCCATTGAACATAATTCCGCCTCATCACGCCAGTCCTGCATGTCTGTGCCGTGGGTGACTGCGAACTTTATTAAGACTTGGCAAGATAAGTGACCATCGCCGGGCAGCATCAGCTTCCTGGCCAAGTCGGGTGGAGGCAGCTCGGCTGGACACATCAACCATTTACGGTTATGTGACGCGCCAGCTTGTTCGCCAGACCTGCCTGGACTACTGAGGGTCCGAGCCAGATAAACCCTGATCAACCTGCCAAAGCAGGGTGGGAGAGCGAAATGGACGAAGTGGCGACGAAGATCATCGACATTCTCAAGAAGCACATGAAGGAACCGCGCGACGACATCAGCTTGTCAACCGCGCTTACGGACCTCAAGATCGAGTCGCTCGACCTTGCCATGATCGTGTTCGACATCGAGGACACCTTCGGAATCGAGATTCCCTACAACGCGAACGAGGAAGCGGCCGACTTCAAGACGGGCGGGTCCGTCGTGGAGCGCGTCAAGGCGCTCATCGACAGCGCAGGGACCGGCGGGGCCGCAGCGAGCGCCAAGGCTTCGTAATCAAAGCCCGAGTGCCATGG
>JAEVZQ010000457.1 GCA_023392135.1 Pseudomonadota bacterium
ACTCGGACTGCATCAGTGCGCCGGTGTGGACGAATACGTTACGACCATCGAGCACGAATGCGTTGAACATCTCGCTGCGCACGATGCGCACGGCAACGCGGTTCTCTCCGAGCCCCGCCGCCTTGAAAATCGGCCGGGCGTAATCGTTGAGCAGGTCTTCGATCTCGGTGTCCCGGATGAGTGGAAGCCCTTGCGCCGATGCCGGTGTGCTGATCGCGCTGGTAAGGGCCAGGACTGCAATCAGGGCCGTCGCGACCAGACTGGCGCTCAAGGGTGCCGGCCGGCCGGTCTTTCGGTTCTGCAGCATGTCTCCAGAAGCTCTCGCTCGTTCCTCGATGGCGCTTCGATTTTTCCATCCCCTCACATCAGGGGTGGAGGAAGCCTAGCAACTAAGCCCAGCAAATCAACGCCAGGCTGGTCGAGCGTCCGGCTCGCCCTTATAAGCGCGTCAGCGAGGGTGCGCCCAAATGCTGACTGGAGCGAGCCAGTCCGCTTGCGTTTTCATCGTGGCAATGCGGCGGCACCATGGCGGCAGCAAACCCGGGAAGTCGCGAAGCTGAAGGAGCAGGGCTGATGAAGAGAAATTGCGATCGGATCCGCGCAGGCGCAGTGCCGCGACCACCTTCTGCGCGCAGCGCGATCGCATCGTTCATCGTCATGGACGTGATGCGGGCCGCTGCCGCCCGTGAGGCCGCAGGCCATCGCGTCATCCACATGGAGGTGGGCCAGCCCGGCACACCCGCGCCAGCCGCCGCCCGCCAAGCGGTCGAGCGCGCCCTGGCAACGGACAACCTGGGCTACACGCTGGCGCTCGGAATGCCGAGCCTGCGCGAGCGTATCGCGAGGCATTACAGAGATTGGTACGGCGTCGAGCTGTCGCCGGAGCGCGTGATCGTGACGAACGGCTCGTCGGCTGCTTTCGTACTGACATTTCTCGCGCTGTTCGACGCGGGCGAGCGGGTGGCGCTGCCGTCGCCGGGCTATCCCTGTTACCGCCATATCCTCACGGCACTTGGCCAGCAGCCGGTCATCATCGAGGCAGGTGAAGAATCGCGCTGGATGCCGACTGCCGACCAGATCGAAGAAGCCAGTGCGCAGGAGAACCTTGCCGGCCTGCTGATCGCGAGCCCGGCCAACCCGACCGGTACGATGCTCGAGCCGCAGCGGCTGATGGACATTCTCGACGTGTGCCGCCGCCGCGGACTGTGGTTCATCTCGGACGAAATTTATCACGGGCTGACCTACGGCATGCCGACCGAGACGGCGCTCAAGCATTCCGATGGGGCGGTCGTCATCAACAGTTTCTCGAAGTACTTCTCCATGACCGGCTGGCGCGTCGGCTGGATGGTCGTGCCCGACGAGCTCGTGCGTACGGTCGAGCGGCTGGCCCAGAACCTCTACATCGCTCCGCCGACGGTATCTCAGGTGGCCGCGCTGGCGGCGTTCGACGGTATCGAGGAGCTCGAGGCCAACAAGCGCGTTTATGCGGCCAATCGCGAATTGCTGCTCACCGGGCTTCCGGGGGCCGGGTTCGACCGGATCGTTCCTGCCGATGGAGCCTTCTATCTCTACGTGGACGTCAGCCGTTTCACCAACGACAGCCTCTCGCTCGCCAAGCTGATGCTGGAGGAGACCGGCATTGCGGCGACGCCCGGAGTCGATTTCGACGAGGCGCGCGGCCGGCGGTTCATACGCTTCTCCTACGCCGGCACCACGGCCGACATGCAGGAGGCGGTCGAGCGGCTGAAAGGCTGGGCGCGGCTCAAGTGAGCCGTCACATCACGGCAGAACCGGGCCGGGCTGTTTCGGAGAAAGGTGGCCCGGTATGTTCTGCCGGCCGTTGGCGGCTTGCAGGCGCCTGTTCTGTGCGCGTTTCGCCAGTCGCGGCTGCTCTGCACAGGCGTCGCGGAACCAGACCGCCAGAAAGTCGAGAAGGACCCTGAGCTTCGGCAGTATGTGCTTGGAGCTCGGATAAACCGCCCACACAGCTGAGTTGCTGGCCAGCTCGTAATCCTTCAGGACGCGCACGAGCCGGCCTGCCGCCAGGTCCTCCCGCACGCGCAGCTCCGACGTCTGAAAGAGGCCGTGTCCGTCGAGGGCGGCGTGGTGCAGGATTTCACCATTGTTCGATCTCAGCCGACCATTTACCCGAATCGTGAAGTCCTCCTTGCCCCGGCAAAAGGACCATTGCCAATTGTCGCCGAGCACAAAACAGTTATGGGTGCTGAGGTTCGCCGGCGTCAGCGGAGCACCGTTGGCCTCCAGATAGCTGGGAGCAGCGACGACGACCTGGCGGTCCGGGCAAAGGCGTTTTGCGATCAGAACGGAGTCCGTCAGCGCCCCGGTTCGGATGGCGACGTCATAGCCCTCCTCCTGGAGATTGACGTTACGATCCGTCAAATTCATCTGGATCTCGATGTCCGGATAAGAGCGCATGAACGCGCTGATCGCCGGTGCCACGAAGAGGCGCCCCAGCGTCGCTGGAGCCGAGATCTTCAGCTTCCCCCGGGGCTTGGTCGCGTGGTCTCCGACCGCGGCGCGCGCACTTTCCAGCTCCACGAGAACACGCTCGACATGCGTGAGAAAGGTTGCACCTTCCTCTGTGATACGGATCGAGCGTGTGGTCCGATCGAAGAGCCTGACACGCAACTCGCTTTCGAGCGCCTGGATTCGCTTGGAGATTGTTCCCGGCGTCAAGCCGAGCTCGGTTCCGACGGATGACAGGTTTTGTACCGCGGCCACGCGCGCGAAAATCCGCAGATCCTGAATATCCATGCTCAACCCTCAGGCGCCGGCCCAAGGTCTCGCATCCCGGGGCCGGCTTGAACAACAATCAACCCCACGATGTAAGCGCTAACACTGATAAGCTGCAAGCCTTGCGTCGAGCAGAATGCACCTGTGAATATGAAAAAAAACTGGTCGACCGGAACGGCATTTACGGAATCGCACGACTACTGAGGTGCTCTGAGCTGATACCCATCAGAATCGGCGCAGCAGGCGTTCGATGTAATCGAGCTCCAGCATCGGGCGGGGCGGCTCGCCGAGGCGGCGGCGGAGCTCTTCGAGAATTTCGGGGGCCCGCTGAATATCGATCTCGTCGGGGACTTTCACCGAGGTGCCGAGATCCGGGCCTTCTGCCCGCTGCGGACGCCCGAGCGGATCGCGCGGGGCATCACCGGCTGGACCCTGACCGAAGCGCGAGGGCATCTGCCGCAGCATCTGCTCGGCCATGGATTGGGCACCCTGGCGAAGCTGTTCCAAGGCCTGAGACTGCTCGCGTGTGGCGCTGTCGAGATCACCCTGCTCCAGCGCCCGGCGGGCATTTTCCATCGACTGCTCGGCGCCGTCGAGCTGGCTCGGCGACCGCATGCCGAACTGCTGCATGCCCTCCCGGAGCTGGCCCAGCCGCTCCCTGAGCTGACCTTGCCGGTCGGTGAGCTCGCCCTGGCCTAGCTGCTGGCCTTGCTGTCCCTGACCCTGCTGGCCGCGCTGTCCTTGTCCGCGCTGTCCCTGACCGCGCTGACCCTGCTGACCGCGTTGGCCCCGCTGCCCCTGCTGACCCTCCTGGCCCTGGCGTTGCTGCTCGCCGAAGGTGTCGTCATAGAGCTGCTGCTGCTTGCCGATGATGTCGCCCATCTGGTCCATCATCTGCATCATCTGCTGCCCTTGCTGGCCCTGCTGTCCCATCATGCGGCCGGCCTGCAGCGACTCCATCATCTCGCGGAGCTGGTCGAGCATCTGCTGCGCCATCTCGCGGGAGCCCTGGCGTGCCATGTTCTCCAGCTGGTCCAGCATGCGCTGAAGATCCTGCGGGCGCATGACCTGGTTCGGATTGAAGCCTTCGGGCATCTGCATCTGCTGGCCCTGGGCCTGACGGGCGAGCTGCTGCAGGAACTCGGCCATGGCTTGCCGCAGCTCTTGCATCAGCCGGGAGATTTCCTCGTCGGAGGCGCCTTCCTCGAGTGCCTTTGAAAGCTGATCCTGGATGTCCCTGAGCCGCCGCTCGGCATCGGTCAGCTCGCCACCGTCCTCGATCCGCAAAGCCACGTGCCAGAGCTGCTCGACGGCGCTGCGCATTCCTTCGCGTGAGTCATCTTGCAAGAGCCGGTGATAGACGGAGCGCAGGCCAAGATAGACATTGTTGTCCTCGATGAAGCCTTCGGGCTCGAATGTCAGAGCATCGAGCGCGTTCGAGACCAGCTCACGATAGCGTGGGTCCTCGACGAGCTTGCGCCGCTGCTCGATCACGGCGCGCGCGAGCGGCTTCGTGAACCGGCGCTGTGGCAAGATGACTTCGATCGGCTGGCTCTTTCCGATATTGCCCGCGTGGTCCCTGGCGACCAGGGTCATGACCACTTTCATGCCGGCATAGGGGTGTGCGCCGAGCTGATGGAAGCTCGACGCCTCCGAATCCTTCGCGTTCTGGCGCGGCAAGCGCAGGTTCAGCACCGGCGGGCGCTCCAGCGGTGGGCGAGGCCCCTGCAGAACGTCCTTGCGCGCCCAGCTCGTGCGCGGATCGCCTGCCTCCGTACGCGGCCGCGCGAAACGCGCCTCGGCCGAGGCCACGCCATAGTCGTCCTCGACCTT
>JAEVZQ010000465.1 GCA_023392135.1 Pseudomonadota bacterium
GTGTTAATGCTCGGAGCTAGATGGGTTTTATGTCCAAAGCGCGGCACACTTACGGTTTCGTTAACGTGAGGTCCGTCCGCGAGTTGGTTCGGATTTCCGGTGACGCGCCAGCGTAAGCGGACAAGAAAATCAACCGGAAAGGCTTGGTCCGGAAGTCTGCCTTGAAATCGCCGCGAGGCTGAAGAATATCAGCCGACAACTGCAAAACGATCGTTCGTTCGTTTTAGGGTGTGAGCAGCTCTAAGGTCCCTGGCCGGAGTGATGATCTGAAATGCCGAAGTTGAGGCCCTCGACCCAGGCTGCCCGGCGCGAGCACATACTCGACGCCGCCGAACGCTGTTTCGCCCGGTCAGGTTTCCATCGCACCACCATGCAGGACATCTGCCGGGAAGCGCGCGTGAGCCCCGGCGCGCTCTATCTGTACTTCGCGTCGAAGGAAGAGCTCATCGCCGGCATCTCGGAGCGGGACCGCAGTGAGCTGGCGGAGCAGCTCAAGGAGCTCGCCGCAACGGACAACCTCATGGAGGCTTTCACGCGGATTGCTGAGCACTATGCGGTCGAGGAACCGCGGGACAAGCGGGTCCTTTGCATGGAGATCGCCGCCGAGTCGACGCGCAATCCGGCTGTGAGCGAGATCTTCCGCTGCACCGACCGCTACGTGATGGACAGCTTCGCGCAGGTGTTCGCCGAGGCACGAGACGCGGGCAAGATCGATCCCGCATTCGAGCCACAGATTCTGGCCCAGATTATCGTGATGATCGGAGATGGATTGTTCTGGCGCCGGGCCGTCGACCCCGACTTCGATGGTGAGGCGATGGTTCCGGTGCTGATGGAGGTGGTCTCGAAGCTGATCCATCCAGTATCCGCCCGAGCGGCGTCGGCGAAGGCGGGAAAGAGCCCGAACAGGCGTACCGATACATTCAAGTAAACGGCACGAGTTGCTCATGAAGCGGGTCATTCCTATCGTCATTCTCGGCGCCGTCGCCGCGGCAGGGGTGCTGGCAGCCACCGGCCATTTGCCGGTCGCGCAGTGGCTCGAGCCGGCCACTGCGCAGAAGGTTCAGGCGGACGAGCCGGTCGAGGTCCCGCCACCGGCCGCGAGCGTGGTCAAGGTCGCACCTGGCGATTTCGTCGAGACGGTCATGGTGACAGGCACGCTCGTACCGCGCGAGGAAATCCTCGTCGCCCCGGAGGTGGAGGGCCTGCGCGTTCTCGAGGTGCTTGCCGAGGAAGGCGACCGGGTCGAAGCCGGCCAGGTCCTCGCACGGCTCGTGCACGCGACGCTCGACGCCCAGCTCGCCCAGAATGCTGCGCTGATCGCCAAGGCCGACGCGTCTATCGCACAGGCCCAAAGCAACATCACGCAGGCTGAAGCTGCACTGAAGGAAACGCACAACGCTCTGGAAAGGGCGACGCAGCTCCGCCAGTCCGGGCACGTGTCGGAGAGCATCTTCGACCAGAGGGAGGCCGCTGCGCGGACGGCCGAGGCCGTGCTGGTGGCCGCCCGTGATGGCCTGAAGGTCGCCGAAGCCGAGAAGAAGCATCTCGAGGCGCAAGGGCGCGAGCTCGAGTGGCGGCGCTCGAAAACGGACGTGAAGGCGCCTGCAGCGGGCCTGGTGAGCAGCAAGAATGCGCGGGTCGGCTCACTGGCGACCGGCGTCGGCAACGCAATGTTCAAGATCATCGCGCACGGCGAGATCGAGCTTGATGCCGAGGTGCCCGAAGCGCAGCTGGCCCGGATCGGGGCCAGCCAAAGCGCAATGGTAACCATCCCCGGGCTCGGCGAGGTGGCCGGCAAGGTGCGGCTCGTGTCGCCGGAGATCGACAAGGCAACCCGCCTCGGCCGCGTTCGGATCAGCTTGCGGAGCGACGAACCGCTGCGCATCGGCGGCTTCGGACGCGGGACCGTGGTGACGGCTAACGGGCGCGGGCTAGCGCTGCCGGCAAGCGCCGTGCTCTACGAACCTGATGGGCCGACCGTCCAGGTGGTGGTGGAAGGCCGCGTCCGCACCCGGCAGGTCAAAATCGGCCTCAGGGCCGGCGGTAGGGTCGAGATCGTCGAGGGTCTCGAGCAGGGCGAAGCAGTCATCGCCCGATCCGGCACGTTCCTGCGCGATGGCGACGAGGTGCGTCCCGTCTTCGAGCCCACGAGCACAGTGAGCGAGGTCCGCTGACCATGGCACGCCTCGACGTTTCGGCCTGGGCGATACGCCGCCCGGTGCCCTCGCTCGTACTGTTCATGGTGCTCATCGCACTGGGCGTGTTCAGCTTCCAGCGGCTCCCGGTGACGCGCTTCCCCAACCTCGACATTCCGGTTGTTCAGGTCGCCATCACCCAGGCCGGTGCTGCGCCCTCGGAGCTGGAGACCCAGGTGACCAAGCGCGTCGAGGACGCGATCGCGGGCGTGCCTGGCGTGAAGCACATCACGTCGACGATCGTCGAGGGCAGCTCGACGACGCTGATCGAATTTCAGCTCGAGTCGCCCGTCGACCGCGCAGTCAACGATGTGAAGGATGCCGTCGCGCGCATCCGGTCCGAGC
>JAEVZQ010000392.1 GCA_023392135.1 Pseudomonadota bacterium
TCCACGGGCTGCTCGGCAGCGACGGCAGCGGCGACTGCAGCCGGGTCGACATGGGATTTCGCTATGGCGCACAGCGCCCGGAACACGACCGCATACTGGCTGGACCGCTCGGAGAGTCGCGCCTGCAGGAGCGCAAGGATATCGGCGACCTCCGCCAACATTGGCCGCGCATCCGCCAGCGGCTGCATGGAAAGGAATTCCAGGAATAATGGCAGATAGTCCGGCAACTCGTCCGCGGTGATCTCCAGCCCGCGCATCCTGTACTGCTCGATCAGGTCCGACATCGCCGCGCCCCGCTCGCGCGAATCCCCGTGAACGTGCTCGAACAGGTGCAGTGACAGCGGGCGGGAATTGTCGAAAAGCGCTACGTATTCCGCCTCGGCATCGAGTGGGTTCGCTTCAGCGCGCCGATTCATGAGGTTGCGCAAGCCATCGATGAGAGAATCGTTGACGAGCGCTTCGTGCTCGAGAATTTCAACCATCTCGGCACGCGCCTCATTCAGTTCAGCGGTGGGATAGAGCAACAGGGCCGACAGCACCTTGAATGTGCGCATCTGGTGGCCTCTCCCTAACCGAAGCGCTCGCCACGCGTTCTTCGCGTATCCCGGCCGAATAGGCTGAAACTGGAGTTCCCTTCCGAGCAGTTCTGGGTGAAATTGAAGCCGCAAACCCCGCGCTGATCGTAGGCGTTCCTCAACGCGGTTTCCTTGTGGCTGGTTGGAATGACGAAGCGGTCCTCGTAATTCGCAATTGCCATGTAGCGGTACATCTCCTCGACCTGATGTTGTGTCAGGCCGACCCGCTCCAGAACGCCCAGATCGAGCATTCCGTCGATCTGTTTGCGGCGCATGTAGGCACGCATCGCCAGCATGCGCTCCAGGCAGCGCCGGATGGGCGCTTCGTCGCCGGCCGTCAGCAGGTTGGCGAGGTACCGAATCGGAATACGCAGGCTGGAGACGTCCGGAATCCCGTGCAACGAGGCGATGGCGCCCGATTCTGCCGCATGCTGAATCGGCGAAAGCGGCGGCACGTACCAGACCATCGGGAGCGTGCGATATTCCGGGTGAAGCGGGAACGCGACCTGCCATTCCTTGGCCATTTTGTAAACCGGCGACCGCTGCGCTGCCTCGATCCACGATTCTGGTACTCCATCACGTCGCGCCTGCTCCTGCACATCGGGGTCGAAAGGATCAAGGAAAACGTCGAGTTGCGCCTGATAGAGATCCTTCTCGTCGGCAACGGATGCCGCTTCGAGAATGCGGTCCGCATCATAGAGCATCACGCTGAGATACCGGAGACGGCCAACGCATGTCTCGGAACACACTGTAGGCAGCCCCGCTTCAATGCGCGGGAAGCAGAATATGCACTTCTCTGATTTCCCGGTGTGCCAGTTGTAGTAGATCTTCTTGTAAGGGCACCCGGTGACGCACATCGTCCAGCCGCGGCACTTCTCCTGGTCGATGAGAACGATACCGTCCTCCTCGCGCTTATAGATTGCTCCCGTCGGACAGGCGGCCAGGCAGGACGGATTGAGGCAATGCTCGCAGAGGCGTGGCAGGAACGTCAGAAAAGTGTTTTCAAACTGGCCATAGATGTCCTTTTCGACACCCTCGAAGTTGTAGTCCTGCGAGCGCTTCGAAAACTCCGTTCCAAGGCTCTCCTCCCAATTCGGCCCCCACTTGATCTTCTGCATCCGCTCGCCGGTGACCATCGATACCGGTCGGGACGTGGGAGCCGCCTCCGACTCCGGCGCATGGTGGATGTAGGAGTATTCGAAGTCGAACGGCTCATAGAAGTCGTCGATCTGCGGCACATGAGGATTGGCAAAGATCTTCGCCAGGATGCGCCACTTCCCGCCGATCCGCGGCTCGATCGTCCCGTCCGGCTTGTAGCGCCAGCCGCCATTCCAACGGCGCTGATTCTCCCAGTCCTTTGGATAGCCGATGCCGGGCTTCGACTCGACGTTGTTCCACCACGCATATTCGACACCCTGGCGCGTGGTCCACACCTGCTTGCACGTGATCGAGCAGGTGTGACATCCGATGCATTTATCGAGATTCAGAACCTTGCCTATCTGGGCCCGGATTTTCATTCCTGGAGCTCCTCCGCCATCATCGGCCGCTTTTCAACGAGGGGGCGGTCGCGCCAGTCGAGGTCACGGACCTTGCGCAGGATGATGAACTCATCGCGGTTCGATCCCACCGTTCCGTAGTAGTTGAAGCCCCAGGCGAGTTGCGCGTAACCTCCGATCATGTGGGTCGGCTTCATGACCACGCGGGTGACCGAGTTATGAATGCCGCCGCGGTTTCCGGTAATCTCGCTGCCGGGCACGTTGGCCATGCGTTCCGCCGCGTGATACATGAACGCCGCCCCTTCCGGAATGCGCTGGCTTACGACCGATCGGGCCACGAGCGCTCCATTGAGATTGTAGGCTTCAATCCAATCGTTATCCTCAATCCCCGCTTTTTGCGCATCCTTTTCGCTGATCCAGACGATCGGCCCGCCACGGGCTAACGTGAGCATGATCAGGTTTTCGGTGTAGGTGGAATGAATGCCCCATTTCTGGTGCGGCGTGAGGAAATTCAGAACGATTTGCGGATTGCCGTTATCGTAGCGCTCCATGACCTCATCGAGAGAGCGCGTATTGATGGGCGGCTTGTAGATCGCCAGGCTCTCTCCGAAAGCGCGCATCCAAGGGTGATCCTGATAGAGCTGCTGGCGGCCGGACAAGGTCCGCCAAGGGATCAACTCGTGGACGTTGGTCCAGCCGGCATTGTAGCTGACGCGCTCGGATTCGATTCCTGACCAGATCGGGGACGAGATGATTTTCCGTGGCTGTGCCACCAGGTCCCGAAACCGGATGTGCTCGTCCTTGCGAAAGACGGCGAGGTGGGTATGTTCACGTCCGGTCGACTTTTCGAGCGCCTCCCAAGCCTTGACCGCAACGTGCCCATTCGTTTCCGGGGCCAGCGTCAGGATGGACTCGATCATGTCCACATCCGTTTCGAGGCGGGGCTGGCCCGACCCGGCTCCGGTTCCCTGCATCGAGTTCAGGGTGCGCAGGAGCGCCACCTCGTCGGCCGTATTCCACGAAATTCCCTTGAGGGCGTTCCCGCTGCTTTCGAGCAGCGGACCCAGTGATTTGAATTTGTCTGCAATGGCCGTGTAATCTCGTTTGACGACGGTCATTGCGGGCATGGTCTTGCCGGGAACGGGTTCGACGCCGTCATGCCGCCAGTCCTTGGCGCCAAATGGCTGGCCGAGTTCACCAGGCGAATCGTGCATCGACGGCGTCAGCACGATGTCCTCGACTTCGCCCAGCACGCCCTGAGCTACACGCGAGAAATTTTCGGCAAATCCCTTGAAGATTGCGAAATCCGTCCGCGCCTCCCAGACAGGATCCACGGCCGAGGAGAGCGGGTGGATGAAAGGATGCATGTCAGTGGTGTTCAGGTCGTTCTTTTCATACCAAGTGGCGGTCGGCAGCACGATATCGGAGAAAAGGCACGTCGTGTTCATCCGGAAATCGAGGGTGACGAGAAGGTCGAGCTTTCCTTCGGGGGCCGGATCGCGCCAGGTCACCTCGACCGGCTTGATGCCTCCCGTCGCGCCGATGTCCTCGTTCAGAACGTTGTTCCGCGTGCCGAGAAGGTGTTTGAGAAAATACTCGTGTCCCTTGCCACTGGCGCCGAGAAGATTGGCGCGCCAGACAAAGAGATTGCGCGGGAAGTTTTTCGGGTTATCGGGATCCTCGCAGGCCATCGAGATCCGGCCGGTCTTCAAGCCATCGACCGTATAGGCGACGGGGTCCTGACCTGCCTGACGGGCATCACGGCAAACTTTCAGCGGATTCTCGTTGAGCTGCGGTGACGACGGGAGCCAGCCCGTACGTTCAGCGCGCACATTGCAATCGATGAAGGTTCCCTTGAACTCTTCCGGATCTGCAAGCGGCGAGAGCTGCTCAGTAAGCCTCAGGCGCTCATATCGCCATTGGTCCGTATGCGCGTACATGTAGGAGGTGCCGTTCATCAGGCGTGGGGGGCGGCTCCAATCGGTCGCGAAGGCGATCGGAAACCAGCCCGCGAGGGGCCGCAATTTCTCCTGCCCGACGTAGTGCGCCCAGCCCCCGCCGCTTTTGCCCACACATCCGCAAAGCACCAGCATGTTGATGATGCCGCGGTAAGTCATGTCCATGTGGTACCAATGATTGAGGCCGGCACCGAGGACCACCATCGACCGGCCTTCCGTCGCCTCGGCATTGACTGCAAAGCCACGGGCCGTATCGATAATTTTCTGGCGTGGCAGCCCGGTGATCGCTTCCGCCCAGGCCGGCGTGTACGGCGCATTGTCATCGTAGGACGAGGCGATCTCTCCCCCCAGACCCTGGTCCACGCCGTGGTTGGCCACCATCAGGTCGAAAACGGTGGCGACCAGTTCCTCGCCGCTCGTCAGAGACAGCTTTCGCGCAGGAACATTTCGAACCTGGATTTCGTCGTGATCAGATAATCCGAAGCGGCCCTGCGCGCGGCTGCCGAAATACGGAAATGCAGTGGGAACGACCTCATCCGCATTGCTTGCAAGCGATAACCGCAGCCGCACGCGGCGCCCATCACGGCCGTCCTTCTCCTCCAGATTCCACCGACCTTCTTCCGTTGGCGGCTCGCCTCCCTGCGCCGCTTGCTTCGCCGCCTTTTCCCAGCGGAAGCCAATCGAGCCTTGCGGCACGACCACGTCGCCGCTGCTCTCGTCAATGCCGACCGTTTTCCACTCCGGATGGATGTCCTGGCCCAGCTTGTCTGCAAAATCGGAGGCTCTGACCAAGGCGCCGGGAACGTATCGATCGCCACGTTTCTCGAGCTTCACCAGCAGGGGCAAGTCGCTGTAGCGGCGCACATAGTCATCAAAATAGGGAGTGGCTTTCTCGATGAAGAACTCTTTCAAGATGACGTGGCACATGGCGAGTGCGAGGGCGGCGTCCGTCCCCTGCTTTGGCGCGAGCCAGAGATCTGCGAACTTTGCGCACTCGATGAAATCCGGGGCGATGACAACGCTCTTCTGGCCGCGATAACGCGCTTCTGTATAGAAGTGCGTGTCGGGAGAGCGCGTCATCGATATGTTGGAGCCCCAGACGAGCAGAAAGCCGGCGTTGAACCAGTCTGCACTCTCGGGGACATCGGTCTGTTCACCCCAGGTCTGGGGTGAGGATGGCGGCAGGTCGCAATACCAGTCATAGAAGCTGAGGCAGGTGCCGCCAATGAGGGAAAGGTAGCGCGTCCCGGCCGCATAGCTTACCATCGACATGGCCGGTATCGGCGAAAAGCCGGCGATGCGGTCGGGACCCCAGGATCGCACCGTGTAGACGTTGGCCGCTGCGATCAGCTCATTGATTTCCGACCAGTCCGCTCGCACGAGCCCGCCAAGTCCGCGGACGCTCTTGTAGTGATTTGCCCGCTCCGGATATTCGACGATCGATGCCCAGGCCTCGACAGGTGGTAATGTGGCCCGTGCCTCGCGCCAAAGCTGGAGCAACCTGGCGCGGATCAGCGGGTATTTTATGCGGTTCGAAGAATAGATGTACCAGCTATAGCTGGCGCCGCGAGGGCAGCCTCTCGGCTCGTGATTGGGCAGGTCGGGCCGGGTGCGGGGATAGTCGGTCTGCTGGGTTTCCCAGGTGATCAGTCCGTTCTTGACGTAGATCTTCCACGAGCAGGAGCCGGTGCAGTTAACGCCATGCGTGGAACGGACGATTTTGTCGTGCTGCCAGCGCGTGCGGTAATTGTCCTCCCAAGCCCTGTTCTCGTTGGTAACGACCCCGTGCCCATCAGCGAATCGGTCCACATACTTCCGGAAGAACAGGAGCCGGTCTATGAATTGACTCATGAGCGTCCCCGTGCTGGAGCGAGTCCCCAATCGCCTGCTTCGAGGCTAACCCAAGCGGCGGGAATTCGTTCCTTCAGGGGACGATCGGCGGTGTGTGGCCATCGCGGTCAGATCGGAGCGCCGACTTCGTCGACTGCAGTCGGTGAAAATGCTTGCCGCTCGCGCCACCACGCGAAACTGATGGGCGGCAATCCAGAGGCTGGCCGGCGGAAACCTCAAACGACTTCGAAATACGCACTCATCCCGGCCATCTGGTGCTCGAGCATATGGCAGTGGAGCATCCATTTGCCGGGATTGTCTGCGAGGAACGCAACTGACATTTCCTCCCGCGGCTGCATGAGCACGGTATCGCGGAACCAGGGGCTGAGCGTGCCGCGCGTCCGCGAGATGACCAGCATGTGATGGCCGTGAATGTGCATGGCGTGAGGCCAGGCCGTAGCATTGGTCATCTTGATAACAACCGGGCGGCCGCGCTCGACGGTGAACAGCGGGCTGATGTGGTTATCGGCCTTGCCGTTGAAAGCCCAGACCATGCGGTGTTTTTGGGCGAGGTCGCGGAGGCTGAAGTATTTACCCTCATATTCCGCACCCGCCATGCTGCTCATCGCGCCGCCCTCCATCAGCAGCGGAAACACGAGCGGGTCCTGTGACAGGTTTGGTGCAGGGACAGAATTGCGCGGCAGGACGACGGCCGTGTCGAGAGGCTTATCACGCGCGCGCGCACCGTCTGCCAATGCGAACTCTGCGATCGAAACGGGTTCCCGCGTCACTTCCCTGATTGAGACCCGGGAGCCGGGATCACCTGTCATATAGAGAATGACATCGACGCGGCCGGAGGGGGGCAGGACGAAGCTGCCATCGGCGTCCATCGGCTCCGGACTGATCGGCTGGCCGTCGACGGCGATCATTTGCGCACGAGCGTTCTCGAAATGAAGCTCGAGAATACGCGAATTGCACGCGCTGCAGAGACGAACACGAAGTCGTTCTCCGGAGCGCGCCGGCAGCTTGGGCGCGACCTGGCCGTTGATGGT
>JAEVZQ010000024.1 GCA_023392135.1 Pseudomonadota bacterium
GCTCGCGGGCGCGCGCGTCGAGCAGGCGCGGCTCGTGCAGCAGGCCTGCAATCCGTTCGTGGGCGGCCTGCAGGTGGCGGTCGCCGGCCGCTGCCTGCGCCAGTTCCTCCAGCACGATCTCCGCCACCTCGGGCTCACGCTGCAGCACGCGCAACACGTCGAGTGCCATCACGTTGCCGGAGCCCTCCCAGATGCTGTTGACCGGCACCTCCCGGTAGATGCGGGCGATTCCGTTCTCCTCGACGTAGCCGTTGCCGCCGAGGCATTCCATGGCTTCGGCGACCATGGCGGGCGCGATCTTGCAGACCCAGTACTTGGTCACGGGCGTCATCAGCCGCCGCCACGCTGCCGCGCGCTCATCGTCGAGACGGTCGAAGCTGCGGGCGAGCCGGAAGACGAGCGCGACTGCCGCCTCGACATCGAGCGCCAGGTCGGCGAGGACGTGCACCATGAGTGGCTGCTCGATCAGCAGCCGACCGAAGACCGCCCTGTGGCGCGCATGGTGAACGGCCATGGCGAGCGCCAGCCGCATGAGGCCGGCGGATGCGACAGCGCAGTCGAGCCGGGTGTAGGTAACCATCTCGATGATGGCGGGCACCCCGCGGCCCTCCTCGCCGATGAGCCAGCCGTGCGCGCCATCGAATTCCACTTCCGCCGAGGCATTCGAGCGGTTGCCGAGCTTGTCCTTGAGCCGCTGCAGAGCCAGGGCGTTGACCGTGCCGTCCGGCAGATAGCGGGGCATGAGAAAGCAGGAGAGGCCGCCCGCCGCCTGCGCCAGCACGAGGAAGGCATCCGACATCGGCGCTGACAGGAACCACTTGTGGCCGGTGAGAACATACTCACCGCCCGGCCCGCCGTTTGCTACCGGCACGGCTTTCGTCGTGTTGGCGCGAACGTCGGTCCCGCCCTGCTTCTCCGTCATCCCCATCCCGATCGTGACGGAGCGCTTCTCACTGGCGGGCCTGAAGGCGGGATCGTAGCTGCGCGACAGGATACGAGGCACCCACACATCCGCCAGCTCGGGCTGCAGGCGAAGCGTCGGCACGGCAGCGTTCGTCATGGTCAACGGGCAGCAGTGGCCCGCCTCCATCTGCGCCGTCATGTAGAAGGCGCCCGCACGGGCGACGTTGGCGCCCGCCAGACCGCCCGACTTGTCCCCCTCCCACGAGCCGCAGTGGAGACCGGCGGCCATGCTTTGAGTCATGCAGGCGTGATAGGCCGGATGGAACTCGACCAGATCGAGCCGCCGGCCTTTCGGATCGTGCGTCCTCAGACGCGGCGCAAACTCGTTTGCCAGCCGGCCCCGCTCCAGGGCCTCCGCGCTGCCGCAGAGCGCTCCAAAGGCAGCGATCTGGTCCGTCGCGTAATCAGCCCCCTCCCGTTCCACGGCCTCCTGCAGGGGGATATCCGTCGTGAATAGATTCACATCCACGAACGGCGGCGACTGATTTGCAACCTCGTCAGCCATCACAACGGTCCGTTTCGAAACATCGCGAGGACTTCACCTCTGAATTCACAAGCTCTCACCACACACTGAGCTTGCCAAGTCTACGGCGATTCGAAGGAGGCCCTTATCGCCTTCATCCTGTCCAGCGCCGACTGCAGGATGATCGTCGCGGCGACCTTGTCGATGACTTCGCCCCGCCGCTTGCGGCTGCTGTCCGCCGCGATCAGCATGCGTTCGGCTGCCATGGTCGACCAGCGTTCATCCCATAGCAGAATCGGCAACGGCGACAGCCGGTTGAGGTTGCGCGCGAACGCGCGGGTCGCCTGAGCACGCGGCCCCTCGCTGCCGTCCAGATTCCGTGGCAGGCCGAGGACGAAGCCGCCGACGTCATGCGTGGCTGCGATCTCCATCAGGCGCGCGGCATCGGCCTTGAACTTGGTCCGGGCAATCGTCTCGAAGGGAGATGCGATGGTTCGGGTCACGTCCGACAGCGCGACCCCGATCGTCTTCGTGCCAAGGTCGAGGCCGAGCAGGCGCTTGCCCCGCTCGAGTCGCGTCACGAGAACAGCAGGTTCAGCCAGCGTTTCGCCGGTAAGGCTGTCAGGCACGATCCAGGCTCACTCCCGTGGAGAGGGTTGTTGCAAACGGCAGCCGCCTTATACTGCGCCCGACCACAGACCGTCGCCCCCAGAAACGAGGCATTCGCCCATGAAAATCACTTGGTTCGGCCATTCCTGCTTCCGGATCGAGACCGGCAGCAGCGTCCTCCTGATCGACCCCTTCCTGAAGGGCAATCCGACGTTCGAGAAGTCCGGCGTGGCCTGGGAGGACGCGACCAGCGGTGTGACCCACGTGGCGCTGACCCATGGCCACGACGACCACATCGGTGATGCAGCCGAGATCTGCAAGGCGCGGGATGCGACGCTCTTTGCCGTGTTCGAGCTTGCCATGTACCTGCAGGGCAAGGGCGCCCAGAAGCTGGAGCCCATGAACACGGGTGGAACGGTTCACTCGGACGATTTCGACCTGACGTTCACCCAGGCGCTGCACTCCTCGTCGTCGAACGGCGTCTATCTCGGGAACCCCTGTGGCATCGTCCTGCAGACGCGGGAGAACAAGACCGTCTACCACATGGGCGACACCGATCTGTTCTCCGGCATGGAGCATATCAACGAGCTGTACCGGCCGACCGTCGGCATCGTGCCCATCGGCGACCGCTTCACGATGGGTGCGCGCACCGCGGCCTACACGTGCAAAAAGTATTTCCAGTTCAGCACCGTGCTCCCCTGCCACTACGGGACGTTCGCGATGCTCGACCAGACGGCCGATGCGTTCGTGAGCGAAATGGCGGGTGAGAACGTTCTAGTGCCAAACGTAGGTGATCCTGTCTCGGTCTAGTGCCCCGGTTCCGAAGCTCGCTTGAGCTCGCGACCGGGGTGGACTCCTCCGTAAGGAGTCATGCCGATTGCAGAGGCCTCGTTCATCGACTATGGCCGCTGCATAAGGCAGTCGGCGTTGCGGCAGGAGCGTGAATGAGCGGTGAGAGCGTGCGGCCGGCCGCGCCGGGCAGTGTCAAGTCCGCAGGACTGGGGCTGGTCGCCGCCTTCACGGCCACGACCTTTCTGTCCGCGCTGCTGCTGTTCTCCATTCAACCGCTGTTCGCGAAGATGGTGCTGCCCGTCCTCGGCGGCTCGCCATCCGTTTGGGCAGTTGCCCTGTGCTTTTTCCAGGGGGCTCTGCTCGCTGGCTACTGCTACGCCCACCTGCTCAACCGGCTCGTACCCGCCCGCATTGCCGGCTTCGCGCACATTGCGGTCTGCGGGCTGGCATTGCTGGCACTGCCGATCCGCCTGCCCGCCGGCTGGACGGAGCCTCCAGCGGGAGATCCTTACCTCTGGCAGCTCGGCCTGTTCTCGGTGGCGATCGGGATGCCGTTCCTGGCCGTTGCCGCCAACGCCCCGCTGCTGCAGGCGTGGTTCGCCGCGAGCGGCCATCCCGATGCACGCGATCCCTACTTTCTCTACGCAGCGAGCAATCTGGGCAGCCTGATTGCTCTGCTCGGCTATCCGTTCGTGTTGGAGCCAGCCTTCGGCGCGCGGGCGCTTTCCGAATTCTGGGCCGGCGGCTTCGTCCTGCTCATGGTGGCGATTGCGGCCTGCTTTCTCGTGCTGCGCGGCCGTGCTGGAGCATCGGCCCCCACCGCCACGCTGGCTAGCGGAACGGCCGATGAAGCCCCGAGCTGGTCCCGGCGCCTGGGCTGGGTCGGGCTCGCGCTCGTGCCCTCGGCCCTGCTCACCGCCTTCACGACCCACATCAGCACGGACATTGCCTCGGCGCCGCTGCTCTGGGTGCTTCCGCTCGCACTGTACCTGCTCACGTTCGTGATCGTCTTCCGCGAGTGCGCGTTGATCCCCATGCGGCTGCTGCTGATCGTACACCTGGCCGCGGTCGTGGTCGCCCTGCTGCAGCTCTCGCAGACCCGTCAGGATGGCTGGTTCGTCTCGAGCGCAACGGGCGTCGTCGTGTTCTTCACGTCGGCGCTCGTCGCACACCGCACGCTCTACGACCTGCGCCCCGCCCCGCGCTATCTCACCGAGTTCTACCTGTGGATGTCGCTTGGCGGTGTGCTCGGCGGTCTGTTCGCTGCGTTGATCGCGCCTCGCCTTTTCTCCGAGGTGTTCG
Source organism: Pseudomonadota bacterium (assembly GCA_023392135.1). Classification (GTDB taxonomy): domain Bacteria; phylum Pseudomonadota; class Alphaproteobacteria; order Rhizobiales; family Hyphomicrobiaceae; genus ZC4RG25. The sequence continues at coordinate 4,130 of JAEVZQ010000024.1, forward strand.
AATACCCGCTCCTGCTCGCGCTGACGATGGCCTGCCGCCCGGGCGCCCTCTCCATCTCGTTCCGCAACCGTGACGAACTGTTGCGGATCTGGCTGGTTCTGGCGGGCGGATTCCTGGCGATTTACTGGGTGCCGTGGTTCGCCGAGCAGCTTCCCGACGTCAGTCTCGACGGGGTGCTCGGCATTGCGGTCGACAAGTTGCATACGCTGATGCTTGAATGGGGTGCCGCAGCGCTCATCGTCCTTGTCCTCGCCATTCTGCTGATCGCGTCCTGGCGGTATCCTCCGCGGCAGGCCGCCATCGCCATGCTGATGTTTCTGGCGGTCGTCCTGCTCCCCTCGGCCGTGAAGCGCGGCGATGCCCAACGCAGCTATTTCGGCGTCTATCGCGTCACCCTGTCGAGCGACGGCAACTATAACGTCCTGACCCACGGCACCACGCTGCATGGCGCGCAACGGATCCGCGACAGGGATGGCGCCTACAAGGACGACCTCACGCCGACCACCTACTATCACCCGAAGAGTCCGATGGCGCGCACCATCGCCGAGGTCCGCGGGCGTCTGGCGTGGCAGGGCCGCAAGGGCCGCTACGGCGTGATCGGGCTCGGGTCAGGATCACTAGCCTGCTATGCCCAGCAGGGCGAACGCTGGCGCTTCTTCGAGATCGACCCGCTCGTGGTGAAGATCGCCAGCACGCCGGAGCAGTTCAGCTTCCTGCATTACTGTCAGCCCGAGCCGGATATCGTGCTCGGCGATGCGCGACTGACGATCGCCAAGGAGCCGGAAGCCAGCTTCGACCTGATCATCGTCGATGCTTTCACATCCGATGCGGTGCCCGTGCACCTGATGACGGCAGAGGCCCTGCAGCTCTACGCATCCAAGCTGACGGCGGATGGCATCGTGCTGCTGCATATCTCGAACCGCTACCTGGATCTCGATTCCGTGCTCGCCTCAACCTATCGGCTCGCTCCGGGGCTGTACGGCGTCATTCTTTCCGACGATGAAGCCGACGGCAGCTACGCCAGCTCCACCTCTACGGTGGCGATCTTCTCCAAGAACGAGGGAACGATCGACGGCTACCGCGACTGGCCCGAGGCTTACGAGTTGGAACCGAACGGGCTTCGTGGCTGGACGGACGACTTCTCCGATATTCTCGGGCCGCTGCTTGCGCGACTGCGGTAGATCAGGACGCAATCGCCCTTACTTCCGCTTGAAAACGGCCGACGCCACAAGCCCGGCACCCACCGCGATCGTGACGGTGAAAATGCCGTAGAGCAGCGGCTGCCCGAAGGCGAAGTTGTGCAGCAGGAGCTCGAGACCCTGGCGCTCGAGGCGCACGCGAGCTGTGTAGGTGCTGAGGATCTGGCCGTCGCGGAAGAGGTAGACGCGCACGTCGAGCGGTCCCACGGGCGCATTGGCCGGCAGGTTGACAGAGGCCCGGAACAGGCTGCGACCAATGAAGACGACGCCGTACTCCTCCCGGACATACAGCCCGTCCTTCTGCTTCAGTCGCACGACCGCCTCGGCGAACTCCTGCAGCTCGGCGGTGGTGACGCCCGTCTCCCAGCCCTGGACAGGCGTCATACGGACGTACTCGAATCCGATGTCGTTCTCGCGCAGCACCAGCGCATTGGTGACTTCGTCGAGGGGCCGCGTCGAGAGGATGGCGTAATAGCTCGGCACGCTCTCGAAGGTGATCGAGTGCGTGTTGATCCAGATCCCCGCGACGTTGCTCTTGCGCCGGGCGACGAGGCGGGTGGGTGTACCCTCGAGCACGATGACGATGTCGTAGAGACCGGACTCCGCCGTTGCCTGCCGGCTGTGATCGACGGCCCCGAAGACGACGATCTCCGTACCGGTGAAGCTGGATGTCACCGCCACGCTCCGGGACGACACATCTGCCTGCACCGTCTCTCGCGGCGCCGGCTCTGCAGGTACTGGCTCCGGCTGCTTGCTTTGCGCCTGCGCGACCGGCGCACTACGCGTGGGCTGCTTCGGCGCAGCAGCGGGCGAGCGCACCGGCAGCTCCGGCCCCGGGCGGCGCTGGGCCTGGGCGATCTCCGCCCCGATCAGCAACGCCGCTGCCGCGATGACCAGGACGGCGCCCACGAGGCCTCTCAGAACTCGCCAGTTCAGTTTCATCAGTGGCTCCCGACCATGTCACTGATGGAATACTCGTCGCTCGGCATTGCGACGAGGCTCCAGCCGATGCGAACGCACACCAGCAGCACCAGCCCCGCAAGCAGAAAGCGGAGATGCTCACCCTTCAGCTTCTGACCTGCTGCGACACCCAGCTGCGCGCCGACGACGCCGCCGATCATCAGGAGCAGCGCCAGTGTCACATCGACCGACTTGTTCTGCGTTGCGTGCAGAACTGTCGTGAACCCTGTCACGAAAACGATCTGGAACAGCGAGGTGCCGACGACGA
>JAEVZQ010000061.1 GCA_023392135.1 Pseudomonadota bacterium
GCGCAGTGACGATCGCCACGAACATGGCCGGCCGCGGCACCGACATTCAGCTCGGCGGCAACGCGCAGATGCGCATCCAGCGGGAGACGTCCGATCTCGACGAGGCCGAGAAAGCAAAGCGGATCGAGGAGATCAATAGAGAGGTCGCTCATAACCGCGAGCTCGTGCTCAAGGCCGAGGAAGAGGTCGAGATCGAGCCGGCGAAGGGCGCCAAGCCGGCCAAAACGGTGATGAAGCCCGGCGGGCTCTACGTGATCGGCACCGAACGGCACGAGAGCCGCCGTATCGACAATCAGCTCCGCGGCCGCTCGGGCCGTCAGGGCGACCCCGGCCGTTCGAAGTTCTATCTGTCGCTCGAAGACGACCTGATGCGCATCTTCGGGTCGAACCGCATGGATGGTGTCCTGCGGACGCTTGGGCTCAAGGAAGGCGAGGCGATCATTCATCCGTGGATGAACAAGTCGCTGGAGATGGCCCAGCGCAAGGTCGAGGCCCGCAACTTCGACATCCGCAAGCAGATCCTCAAGTACGACTACGTGATGAACGATCAGCGTATGGTCATCTTCGACCAGCGCATCGACATCATGGGCATGGACGACGTCAGCGAGACGGTCACCGACATGCGTCACGAGGTGATCGATGATCTGGTCAAGCGCCACATCCCCGAAAACGCCTACGCCGAGCAGTGGGATTCGGAGGGGTTGCACACCGAGGTCAAGAACATCTTCGGCCTCGACTTGCCGATCGTGGAGTGGGCGGCGGAGGAAGGGATCGCCGACCAGGAGATCCGCGAACGCCTGCACGAGGCTGCCGACGCCAAGGCCCGGAAGAAGGAGGCCGACATCGGCCCCGAGATGTTCCGGCACATCGAAAAGATGGTTCTGCTGCAGACGCTCGACCATCTGTGGCGGGAGCACCTCGTCACGCTCGAGCATCTGCGGCAGGTGATCGGCTTCCGCGCCTTCGGCCAGCGCGACCCCTTGAACGAGTACAAGGGCGAAGCCTTCATACTCTTCCAGGGTATGTTGGCCAAGATGCGCGAGGTGGTGACAGGACAGCTCATGCACGTGGAGCTGGCCACCCCTGAGGATCAGGCCATGCTCGAGCCGATGGAGCTGCCTCCGATGGAGGCTCACCACATGGATCCCGCCACCGGCTTCGACGAGTTCGCTATGGCCGACGCGGCACTGGCTGCGGAAGAAATGGCGTATGCAAACGGGCCTGATCGCAGGGCGCCCTTGCAGAGCAGGCGCGGGGCTGATCAAATCGACCCCAAGGATCCCGCAACCTGGGGCAAGGTCTCTCGCAATGCTCCCTGTCCCTGCGGGTCGGGCAAGAAGTACAAACATTGTCACGGGCGGCACGACTAAAGATCTGAAGTCGCCCCTACACCCTGCTGCCATGGTGAGGTCAGGTGCGGATTCTCGGACTGGTCGGAGCCACCCACGACAGCGGCTTGGCGCTTCTCGGGGACGGCATCCCCGAGCTGGTGCTCGAGGAGGAGCGGTTCAGCCGTAGGAAGCGTACCAAGCACTTTCCCAAACGCGCCCTGAACCTTGCTCTGGGCGATTCCGCCGAGGGCCTCAGAGGGATCGATGTAATTACGACGCCGTGGGACGTTTCGCGCCTGCGGCGTACGTTTTTGGAAGCCCTGGTCGGACGCCTGCCGTGGAGCCTGAGCCTCGTGCGCCGGTCCGCCCGCACCTTGCAGGACAACGACATCGTCCTGCTGAACGCGTTCATCGCCCGGAAATTCAGGCGTTATTTCGGTGTACGGACTCTGCCGCCGATCGTGAACGTCGGCCATCACGACTCCCATGCCGCTGCCTACTTCGTGAGCCCGTTCGACGAAGCGGCCGTTCTCGTGATGGACGGCTACGGCGACGATGCCTCCGCCAGCGCTTACATCGGACAGGGGAGCAGGTTGGGGCGGCTCTGGAGGACGGGCATCTTCAACTCGCTCGGGATGGTCTACACGTTCATCAGCACACACCTCGGATTCGGTTTCTCCGAGGAGGGCAAGGTAATGGCGCTGGCCGCCTATGGCGATGACACCTACGTCGACGCCTTCCGCGACCTCATCCAGCCCCTGCCGGACGGCAGCTATCAGGTGAACTTCAAATATTTCAGCTTCGATGCCTTCGGCGAGCTTCGGCCCTTCACGCCTTGCTTCCTGGAGGCGTTCGGCCCACCCCGCCAGAGGGGAGAGGAGCTGAACGAAAGACACCGCGCCATCGCACGCGGGCTCCAGACGCTCACCGAGGAGATCGTCCTGCATATGGCCCGCGAGCTGCGCCGCAGGACTGGATCGCGGAATCTGGTCCTGAGCGGTGGCGTGGCGCTCAACTGCGTCGCCAACGCCCGGGTTCTGGAGGAAGCGGGCTTCGACCGGGTCTGGGTCCCGCCCTGTGCGTCCGATACCGGCGCCCCGCTCGGCAGCGCGCTCTGGCACTATCATCAGACGCTTGGGCACGCGCGCCGGATGGAATTGACACACCCTTTTTACGGGCCGCGCTACAGCGACAGCGAGATCGAGAATGCCCTCGCGCAAGCCGGGCTGACGGCCCATCGCATGAGCGAATCTGTGTTGCTCGAGCAGGTGGCACGCGATCTGGCGTCAGGCAAGATTGTCGGCTGGTTTCAGGGTCGCTCCGAGATGGGTCCGCGAGCGCTCGGCAACCGCTCGATCCTCGCCGACCCGCGCCAGCTGGAGATGAAGGACATCATCAACGCGCGCGTGAAGCACCGTGAGCCGTTCCGGCCGTTCGCCCCGGCCGTGCTGATCGAGCGCGCATCAGAGTTCTTTCACATTGATCAGGCTGACCCGTTCATGACGATGGCACCGCGCGTCCGGGCTGACAAGGCGCACCTGATCCCGGCCGCCGTACACGTCGATGGGACCGGCCGCATACAGACTGTCGAGCGGAGCGCAAACCCCCGCTACTATGGCGTGATCGAGGCCTTCGGGAAATTGACCGGTGTGCCCGTGCTGCTCAACACGAGCTTCAACCGCCAGGAGCCCATCGTCGAGACGCCCCAGCACGCGGTTTCCTGCTATCTCCGCACCGGCCTCGACGTGCTCGTGATGGGCAACTATTACACGACCGATCGCAAGCACGTGGACGTGGCGCCCGAGAAATCGGTGCTGGCGGCCTAACTACTGCGTCCCGGTTGCCGGCGCTGCCGGAGCAGTTGCCGGTTCAGACGAGCCGGGCATTGTTGTCTCAGTCTGCTGCGGCGCCTGCTCTGTCGCCTGCGTCTCAGGGCCGCTCGGCTTGGCCACTGCAGGTGCGGGCGGCTCCGGCTCGGCCGGTGTGGCGCTGGTCGCAATGACCCGCTTCGCCCTCGCCTGCAGCACCTCCAGCTCGATGCAGTCCGCCAGCGTCCGCCAGCTGTGATCGGCCGGGTCGCTGGTGGCAGCGATGCACGCTTCCTGGACCTGGGTCGGCAAGACCCCCCAGCTCGCCGAAATGGTATTCTGCGCCTGCGCTTCGAAAATGCGGCATTGGCCGGGCGCACTATCCTGGCGGCAGACATCGGCGACATTCCAGGCCGGGAGCTGCGCGGCAGACGCGGATGTGGCGAGCAAAACGACGGCGGCGCCCGCTGCAAAGAGACGTGTGACCATTTCGACTCCCCCTCAGGAATAGGGATCCGGCAAGGGATCGCTCATTGTGCTATGTACCATTTGCACTAAATTCCAAAGTGCGCCATGGCTCAATCAGAAGCAATCAATGATGTCCAACCTTGATCTAAGTCACGCCGAGCAGCGGGACGGCCGCATCAGGCTCTACGGCCCGGAAGCATTCGCCGCACTGCACAAGGCTGGCCGGCTCGCGGCCGAGGCGCTCGACATGCTTGCGTCTCATGTGAAGCCGGGCGTTACGACGGAGCACCTCGACGATCTCGTCTTCGAGTTCGCCATGGACCACGAGGCCATTCCGGCGACGCTCAATTACCGCGGGTATGAGAAATCGATCTGCACCTCGATCAATCATGTCGTCTGCCACGGCATTCCCGGCCCCAAGCCGCTACGCGAGGGCGACATCGTCAACATCGACGTCACCCTGATCGTGGACGGCTGGTACGGCGATACGAGCCGCATGTACCCCGTGGGCGAAATCAGCCGCAAAGCCCAGCGCCTGCTCGACGTGACCTATGAGGCACTGATGCGCGGCATCGCCGCGGTCAAGCCGGGTCACACCACGGGCCATATCGGCGCGGCGATCCAGACCTATGCCGAGGGCGAGCGTTGCAGCGTGGTCAGGGATTTCTGCGGCCACGGCGTGGGCCGGGTGTTCCACGATCGCCCCAATATCCTCCACTACGGCAACCCGGGCGAGGGACCGGAGCTGAAGCCGGGCATGATCTTCACTATCGAGCCAATGATCAATCTCGGCAAACCGCATGTGAAGATCCTGTCGGATGGCTGGACTGCCGTAACGCGGGATCGTGAGCTCTCGGCGCAGTACGAGCATACCGTCGGTGTCACCGAGACGGGGTGCGAGGTGTTCACCTACTCGCCGGCCGGCCTGCATCAGCCAGGCCGCTGAACAAGGGGGTCGGGTTTGCTGAGGGGGAGCAAGCCCAATGTCCAAATCGGATCAGAACGACCGCACCGGCAAGCCCGGGCAAGGCTCCTTTTTCGAGGCGCCGATGCCGAGCTACTCCGGACACCGCCAGCGCCTGCGCGAACGCTTCAAGACCGGCGGCCCCGACGCGCTGCCCGACTATGAGCTCCTCGAACTCTTGCTGTTCCGCGCCATCCCGCGGCGGGACACGAAGGAGCTGGCCAAGCGCCTGATCGCGCGTTTCGGCAGCTTCGCGGAGGTCATCAACGCGCCTGAGCACCGCCTGTCCGAGGTGAAGGACGCCGGCGAAGCGGTCATCACCGAGCTCAAGATCGTCAGGGCCGCTGCGCTGCGCCTCATGCGTGGGGAGATCATCAAGCGCCCGGCGCTTTCCTCATGGAACCTGGTGCTCGAATATTGCCGCGCCGCCATGGGCTTCGAGGCGCGGGAGCAGTTCCGCATTCTCTTTCTCGACAAGCGCAATCAGCTCATTACCGACGAGGTGCAGCAGGAAGGCACCGTCGATCACACGCCCGTTTATGTGCGTGAGGTTGTGAAGCGCGCGCTGGAGCTTTCGGCAACCGCCCTGGTGCTGGTCCACAACCATCCATCCGGCGACCCCACCCCGTCACGCGCCGACATCGACATGACGAAGCAGATCATCGAGGCTGCACGGCCCTTGGGGATAACTATCCACGATCACATTATCGTGGCACGGGAGGGGCACGTTAGTCTTCGCGGACTGCGCCTTATATGAGCGACATACCCCGTAGCGCCCGCCGCCATTGACGTGGCAGCAACAGCGAGTCTTCATGACCCGCCATTCAAGGCGGGCATCGCAACTGATCAGATCGTGAGCGCCTCATGTCCCAGACGAAGCACGCAAAAGTCCTTATCGTCGGCTCCGGCCCAGCCGGCTACACCGCCGCGATCTATGCGGCCCGCGCCATGCTCAAGCCGGTGCTGATTCAGGGCATACAGCCGGGCGGGCAGCTCACCATCACGACGGACGTCGAGAACTACCCGGGTTTCGCCAACCCAATCCAGGGCCCTTGGTTGATGGAAGAGATGAGGGCGCAGGCCGAGAACGTCGGCACTGAAATCATCATGGACCACATCTCGAAGGTGGACCTGAAGCAGCGCCCGTTCCGGCTCGATGCCGACTCCGGTGACACCTACACCTGTGACGTTCTCATCATCTGTACCGGCGCACAGGCACGCTGGCTGGGACTGCCCACCGAAGAGACCTACAAGGGCTACGGCGTCTCCGCCTGCGCCACCTGCGACGGCTTCTTCTACAAAGGAAAAGAGGTCATCGTGGTCGGAGGCGGTAACACCGCGGTCGAGGAGGCGCTCTTCCTGACCAACTTCGCCAGCCGGGTCACGGTCATCCATCGCCGCGACAGCTTCCGTGCCGAGAAGATCCTCCAGGAGCGGCTGTTCGCCAATCCGAAGATCGAGGTGCTATGGGATACGACCGTCGAGGAGATCCTCGGCACGGCCGAGCCAAAAACCGTAACGGGCGTGCGGCTGAAGAATGTCAGGACCGGCGCGCTGAGTGAGCGGTCAGTTGATGGCGTGTTCATCGCCATCGGGCACGCGCCTGCGACCGAGCTATTCAGAGGTCAGCTCGAGATGAAGCCATCGGGCTACCTGATCACCAGGCCGGACTCGACAGCCACCTCGATTCCCGGCGTGTTCGCTGCCGGAGACGTCAAGGACGAGATCTTCCGGCAGGCCGTAACCGCAGCCGGCATGGGTTGCATGGCCGCACTCGAAGCTGAGCGCTACCTGGCAGGACAGGCAGGAGGCGTCTCAATTGCGGCTTGGTAACATGATAACTGCCGTGTGTGGTCCGGCCTCTTGCTTTTGAACAGATTCAGTCTAATCTATGCTGCCAAAATTTCACAATCTGGCCGCGCACTAACGCGAAGAGCCATCCGTCTGAAGCAGCAGGAACAAACGTCATGCCGCCGCTGACCTCGGGTCAGGTTCTGCCGGAACGCGCTCGCGCGACCGTAGGCAGGAACGTCATGGATTGGGACAAGCTGAGAATTTTTCACGCAGCAGCCGAGGCCGGCAGCTTCACGCATGCCGGCGACGTGCTGCGCATGAGCCAGTCTGCGGTGAGCCGCCAGGTCTCCGCGCTCGAGCGGGACCTCGGCGTCGCGCTGTTCCACAGGCATGCGCGCGGGCTCGTGCTGACCGAGCAGGGCGAGATGCTCTACCGCACCGCCACCGAGGTCATGAACAAGCTGCAGACGGCAGAGATGCTGCTGTCCGACACGACGACCAAGCCGAGCGGTGACCTCAGAATCACGGCACCGGTGGGTCTCGGCACTGTCTGGGTGACGCAGCGGCTTCGGGAGTTCATGGAGCTTTATCCCGACATCCGCATCGAACTGGTGCTCAACGACGACCAGATCGACATCTCGATGCGAGAGGCAGACGTGGCGATCTGGACGCGCGAGCCGGAGCACGCTGATCTGATCCGCCGGACATTGTTCACAATGAGTGTGCGCGCGTATGCCTCGACACACTACGTGCGCAAGCACGGCACGCCCCAGTCACTCGAAGACCTCGAGAGGCACCGCTTCGTTTCTTACAGCGGCACGCCCGCGATGCACCTTTCCGCGATCCGGGCCCTCGAGACGATTGGACGTGAGGGCCAGGAGCCCCGCGTGGCTGCATTTACGGCCAACAGCATCGTCGCGCTGAAGTATGCAATTCGCACCGGGATCGGGTTGGGATTAATTCCGGATTACCTCACGGAAGATGACGGTGATCTCGTTACAGTCCTCAATCACGTCCAGTTTCCGAAAATTCCGATTATTTTCGTTTATCCCGAGGAATTGCGGACATCGAAGAAGATCCAGGTGCTGCGCGATTTTCTGGTCAGCAAGGCCAGATCCTTGAAAACCTGAGCAGCTTCAATGCACACGTCATGCGGGTCCCGCATGGCAAGCATGCGAGTGGGCAGCTTGCTGATTTGCCGGACATGCTGCTTAAGTCATATGCAGCTGTGACGGACAGCTGATGAAGGCCGTACCCTCCCTTTGACGCCTTCACGCATCCTCCGGGATGCGGTCTCGACTTGAAAACCGGGCCCAGGTGGCCCGGTATTTTTTTGCCTGCGCAAACAGATCACAGCCACCCGGGGTTTTCAGCCGCACTGCAAACGGCTATCAGAATGCAGCGAAGTTGGGAGACAAGGGAATGGCGCGCACCCTTTACGACAAGATTTTCGAAGATCACATCGTTGACCGGCAGCCTGATGGCACGTGCGTGATCTACATCGATCGCCACCTCGTGCACGAGGTGACCTCGCCGCAGGCATTCGAGGGATTGCGGCTTGCCAACCGCAAGGTGCGCGCGCCAGAAAAGACCCTGGCCGTCGTCGATCACAACGTCCCTACCTCCGACCGCAGCCTCGGAATCGATGATCCCGAGAGCAGGACCCAGGTCGAAGCGCTGGCCCAGAATGCCAAGGACTTCGGCATCGAATATTACAATGAGCTGGATGTCCGGCAGGGGATCGTGCACGTCATCGGCCCGGAGCAGGGCTTCACGCTGCCGGGCACGACGATCGTGTGCGGCGACAGCCACACCTCGACGCATGGCGCCTTCGGCGCGCTGGCCCACGGCATCGGCACCTCGGAGGTCGAGCACGTGCTCGCCACGCAGACGCTGATCCAGAAGAAGGCCAGGAACATGCGGATCACGGTGGACGGCGCGCTGCCGGCCGGCGTGACCGCCAAGGACATCATCCTCGCCATCATCGGCGAGATCGGCACGGCCGGCGGCACGGGCAGCGTCATCGAGTTCGCCGGGGAGGCGATCCGGTCGCTCTCCATGGAAGGCCGCATGA
>JAEVZQ010000108.1 GCA_023392135.1 Pseudomonadota bacterium
GCGTTGCCGTTGGGTCAAGTGGTGCACGGGCACGCTTCCGGTCACGATACGCCACGCTTTTCAAACATATGCCGGCGCATGAAATCGAGGGTTCGTTCCAAGGCTGTTTCCGCGCTGGGGGCGTGCCATTCCTTGCGGTGGTCGCAATTGAATCCGTGATCGGCTGGATAAAGGTGGGTTTCGATCTGCGGATTGTAGCGGCGCAGGATTTCGCGGTCTGATTCCGGAATACGTGGATCCTCAGTGCCGAAATGGAACAGTACCGGAACGCGCGGCCTCTCGTGGGCGAACGGGATGGTCTGCGCGCCGTAATAGCTGACTGCACAATCGAGACCTCGAAGGCGGGTCGCGGCGAGCAACGACAGCGTTCCGCCCCAGCAGAAACCGACGACGCCGGTGCCGTGCGGCGAGCTTGCACAATCGATTGCCGCCTGTACGTCGAGAAGTACAGCGTCCCAGGGGATCTCTGATCTCAGGCGGCGCCCAGTTTCGATCGCCTCGGCATCGTAGCCGAGCGCGATACCGCGCTGGGCGCGGTCGAACAGGGCGGGGGCAACGGCCTTGAAGCCGAGCCGCGCATACCTATCGCAGACTTCGCGGATATGCGCGTTGACGCCAAAGATCTCGTGGAGAACCACCAGTCCGGCGCCACGGCGCTCCTGAGGGGTCGATGCGTACGCGTGGAGCCGATGACCATCGACTGCTTCAAGCGTGATATCTGCGCCGTGCGCTGAGTTCACATCTTCTTGGTCGGCAGCCATGGGGGCCCTGTCCTGATTGCCCCGAGAGGGCCTGTGCGTTTCCAGACGGCTGTTGGATCGCCGTTATGATTGTGCTACATTTTCGGCAACAACTTTGTAGGACAATATTCGACGGCTTCAGACAGTTGTCAAGCGCTACGAAAGAGCCCATTGCGTCGTGTGTCGTCACCTGACACTCGGTTCCCGATGAATAGACTGGCAGAAGCTCATCAAAGGCGCGGCGCAACCGTCGACTACATCTGCACATGCATCCGCCAAGGGATCGTGGAAGGGCGCTTTGTTCCTGGTCAGCGCCTGATTGCCCGCGATCTGACAGAGGAATTCGTCATCAGCCGGGGCGCTGTCCGCGAAGCTTTTCGGCGACTTGCCGCCGAGGGCATGGTCGATCTGATCCCCAACCGCGGCGCTACCGTACGGCGGCTGTCGCGCCGGCAAATGTCTGAGCTGTTCCAGATCCGTGAGTGCGTTGAAGGCCTGGCTGCGGGACTCGCCGCCTCACAAATCGGCGTTGGCGATAATCGCCGGATTTTCTCGGATGTCTGGGAAAAGGTGCGACCGCCAGGCCACGAATTGCCCTGGAACATCTTTATCGAGAACAACAGGCTCTATCATCGCACCATAGTCGAGATCGGCGGCAACGAATTGCTCTCGGATTTGATCGTCAATCTTCAGCTACCAGTGGTTATGATCCAGGTTGGTCGCGCAATGCGCGCGGAGCATGCTGCGCTCTCGCATGCTGATCACGTCGCCATCGCCGAGGCCATTCTTGCGGGTGATCAAGCCGCGGCCGAAGCGGCGATGCGCAGGCACGTGCGCAGTTCACATGACTGGATACGAACGTTGCCCAACTCCGCTTTTAAGCCGGATGGAACGGTATCAGCGTCGTAGGAGAAGAAGTCGGCAGGTCCGATCAAACTACGAGCAATGCCCAGTTCGGTGCTATCGGCGAGCAACCGGCCCGGCCTCGATCCGCCCGGCGGGGACGGCATACCGCGCCGGGCGGCCACACGGTGCATCGTCCGAGCTGAGTCGGTTCCCTAATGCGGCCGACCTTCGGCCGGAGCCAGCGCAAATGCCTGATCGACCAGGAAAGCTGGCATCGTGCCGGGATGAGCGTACTGCGACGGGTTGACAGAAAATAAAATATACAAAATTATGGCGAACATGCTCCCGAGCGCGGAAGACAGTTCAGTCATTGTGCGGCCTGCCCTGCATGTCGAAGTCATCGACCGATTGCGTGACATGATTGCGGAGGGCCTGCTCGTTGCAGGCGAGCGGCTCAATGAGCGGGTGCTCTGCGAACGGTTCGCCATTTCGCGGACTCCGCTTCGCGAGGCTTTGCTCGTACTACAGGGGGAAGGTCTGATCACGTTGACCCCGCGAAAAGGGGCTTACGTGACCACGATGAGCCTCGATCAGATCCGTGACATCCTGGAGCTGATCGGCGGCCTTGAATCAGTTGCAGCCACACTGACGTGCGAACGCATCGCCGCCGCAGAGGTCGATCAGATCGAGGCCAGCCATATAGCGATGGTCGACCTTTTCAAGCGTGGGAACATGCTCGACTACTTCAAAGTCAACGAGCGCATTCATCTCGCCATCGTCGCGGCAAGCGGCAACGCTGAGCTCGCCCGACTGCACTCGACACTACGGCGCCGCGTCATGCGCGCGCTCTATTCGCCTCTCATCAAGCCGAAGCGCTGGCGTCAATCCATCGCCGAGCACGAAGAGTTTATCGTTGCGCTCAAGGAGCGTGATGGTGCACGCCTCGGCAATCTGCTGACCAGCCACGCACTGAAAACGTGGGAAGAAGTTCGGAAGAATGGCTACAAGTAGGAAACGTCTGCTCTTGAAAGGAGAGGCAATGTCTAATTCCCGCAAATCAGGATCAAGCATTGTTTTGAGCCGCCGCGGAATGATGGCGTCCACGGCCGCTTTGATCGCATCGCCCTATGTGGCCCGTGCTCAGAGCACGATCTCCATTCGCCTCGCGGTGGGTGACCCTATAACATCATCTGTGACGGTGGCAGCCAAAAAGTTCGGAGAACTTGCTGCACAGAAAACGTCAAACCGGGTCAATGTTCAGGTTTTCCCGGATGGCGTGTTGTTTGGCGGCGATCAGAATGCCGCTGTCAATCAGCTCGGCTCGGGCGCATTGCAGATGCTCATTCTTAGCAGCAACGTGTTTGCCTCTTTCGAGCCGCGCATGAATGCGATGAGCCTGCCATACCTCTTCGCGAGCTATGACGAGCTTGAAAAATACATGGCGGGCGAACCAGGGCAGACGCTGCTCAAGTCGCTCGACCGGTTGAACATCCGCGGCCTCGCGATGATGCTCCGTACCTTCCGCCACACGACGACGCGCGAGCAGCCCATCACGCACGTTGAAAACTTCAAGGGCCTGAAACTCCGGGTTCCCAACAACCAGCTTTTCGTCAAGTTCTTCCAGGCTGTTGGTGCCAACGCGACGCCCATGGCGTTCACCGAGGTTTACACTGCACTTCAGCTCAAGGCCATCGATGGGCAGGAGAACCCGGTCGAAATTCCACTGTCGGCCAAGTTCTACGAAGTCCAGAAGCATTTGAATCTCACTGGCCATATCGGCGACGCTTACATCCTTGCGGTCAACGAGGCTTTCTGGGGCGGCTTGCCTGATGACGTGAAGCCCGCACTCGAGGAAGCCGCGGCCGAGACTGCCGCCTTCAAGAGCCAGTATGACATTTCCGAGGAATCCAAGGTCATCGAGCAGCTGCGCGGCTACGGCATGACCGTCAATGAGCTGGCTGCCGGCGAAAAGGAAAAGCTGCAGCAGATCAGCCAGGGCCTCTATCCTCAATTCGAGGCACTGACCGGTAAAGAGTTCCTGGATACAAGCCTCAAATTTCTCGGGCGGGCATGACGTCAGCGGGTGGTCCGGAGGTCAGCTCCGGCTCGTGGCGATCCGGCATTCTTCGTGCCGATCGCGCCGTGTGGGCGACGGTGGATGGTATACTGCTCGTCTGTGTCGGCAGCATTACAGCTGCCGTCACCCTTCAGGTGGTATCGCGGCTGCTCGGGCATTCCCTGCCCTGGACGGAGGAGCTGGCGCGGATCCTCTTCATCTGGACTGCCTTCCTTGGAATGGCCGTCGGCTTCCGGCGGGTCGAGCACCCGCGGATCATGCTGCTCCCGAACTCGGCGCCAGCCGCCATCCAAGTCATCTTCAGTCAGCTCTACGCGGCAGTCGGCATCGTATTCTTCTGCACGATTGGCTGGTTCGGATGGCTGCTCGTCAGGCAACAGTTCGTATTCGGCGAGACATCACCTGTTCTCGGTATCGGAATGTATCTCGCGTCGGTCCCGATCGTGATGGCGAGTATCCTGGCCATCATCGCGCATCTGGTGACCGTATATGTTGATCCGCAGGCACAGCGGCTCATCCGCGCCGAGGAGACGGAACTGTCATGAGCTGGTGCCTGTTGTTGATCTTTGCGGGACTGTCCGTGCTGGGCCTTCCGCTGGCAGTCTCGCTTGGGGCCGCGGCGGCGGCCACACTCTGGCTTTACGACCTGCCGCTGTCGATCGCAGCGCAGTTCATGTACACGTCGGTCAACAGCTTCCTGCTGCTGGCGGTCCCGCTATTCATTCTCGCCGGCCAGATCATGG
>JAEVZQ010000142.1 GCA_023392135.1 Pseudomonadota bacterium
GTCCACGGACTGCGCGTGAACGCGCTGGCGCCCGGCTATGTGAAGACCGCGCTCGTCGAGCAGCTCGTCGAAGCCCATCGGCTGGATGAACGCGCGCTTTCCGCACGTACGCCCCTTGGGCGGCTCGGCACCGTGGACGAGATCGCCGACCTCGCCGTTTTTCTTGCCTCCGACCAAGCCCGCTACATCACCGGCCAGGTGGTCGGCATCGACGGCGGTTGGACGGCGTATGGATACATCTGACAGAGTGACGATCATTATGCCGGAGACGATACGCCTGCAACCACGCGCGCCCTGGGTGGAGATCCGCAGCACGAAGGAGGACTGGAATGCGGCAGATCCGAAGCTACTCGGTGCGATGCTCGCCCAGCTTCATCTGATCCGCGCGTTCGAGGAGAAGGTGCTCGAGCTGACCAGCGAAGGCCTCGTGCACGGGCCTGCCCATTCGAGCATCGGTCAGGAGGGCGGCGCGGTCGGATCGGTGATGGCGCTGAGAGCCAGCGATCAGGTCAACGGCTCCCATCGCGGCCACCACCAGTTTCTCGCCAAGGCGCTGTCGTATGTCGTCCGGGACGGCCTCGATCCTCAAGCGGAGCTTTCCTACGATGTGAACGCTCTTCTCGGGCGCACGCTGGCGGAAATCATGGGGCTGGCCCAAGGCTTTTGCAAAGGCCGCGGCGGCTCCATGCATCTGCGCTGGGCGGAAGCGGGGGTGCTCGGTACGAACGCCATCGTCGGTGGCGGGGTGGCGATGGCGGCAGGCGCTGCGTGGGCCCATAAGCGCGCCGGAACCGGCGACGTGGCGGTGACCTATTTCGGTGACGGCGCGGTCAACATCGGCTCGGTTCTGGAAACAATGAACCTGACAGCGGTTTGGCGGCTGCCGTTGTGCTTCTTCATCGAGAACAACCGCTATGCGGTCGCCACCACGGTCGAGGAATCGACGGCCGAGCCGCGCCTGTCCTCCCGTGGCCAGGCATTCAACATCCCTGCCTGGCGCGTCGACGGCATGGATCCGCTCGCGGTCAAACTGGCGATGGATCAGGCCGTGGCACACATGCGTGCGGGCCATGGGCCCACCATCATCGAAGCGGAGGTCTATCGCTTCTTCCACCAGAGCGGTCCCTTGCCGGGCAGCGCCTTCGGATATCGCACGAAGGAGGAGGAGGCTCAATGGCGCGCCCGCGATCCGCTGGACCGCGTGGCCGCGGAGATGATCGGGCGCGGCCTCATCGGGCAGGTTGACGTCAACGCCCTGCGCCTGCGCGCGCAAGAGGCCATGGTGCGGGCAGCGGACGCGCTCACAGAGCCCGACGGAAATCGCCGGCGCATCCGCGACGAGCTGTGGCCATCACCGGCCTTCCGTGACGAAGGCGTGCGCGGCGACCTCAGCGAACTGAACGGCAAGCGCTTTGCGGAGCTCGAGACCTTCACCGGACGCATTGAGGATCGCAAGTTCATCGACGTCGTGGCCGATGTGATGCACCGGCGGATGGAAACGGACGCGCGGGTGGTGATCATGGGCGAGGACATCCATCGCTTGAAGGGCGGCACCAACGGCGCCACGCGCGGGCTCGCGGCCGAGTTCCCGGACCGCGTGCTCGGCACGCCGATCAGTGAGAATGCGTTCACTGGCCTGGCGGGGGGCATCGCCATGGATGGTCGCTACCGTCCCGTCGTGGAGTACATGTATCCTGACTTCATGTGGGTCGCAGCCGATCAGGTGTTCAACCAGGTGGGCAAGGCCCGGCACATGTTCGGCGGCGACACGGCCG
Source organism: Pseudomonadota bacterium (assembly GCA_023392135.1). Lineage (GTDB taxonomy): Bacteria > Pseudomonadota > Alphaproteobacteria > Rhizobiales > Hyphomicrobiaceae > ZC4RG25. The sequence continues at coordinate 1,776 of JAEVZQ010000142.1, forward strand.
TGCCGCTGGTGCTGCGCACCAAGGTCGCCATGGGCACCGGCTACGGGTCGCAGCATTCGATGGACCCGGCCGGCATCTTCGCCACGAGCGTCGGCTGGCGGATCGTCGCGCCCTCGACGCCCTTCGACTATGTGGGCCTCATGAACAGCGCGATCGCGTGCGAGGACCCGGTCCTCGTACTGGAGCACGTCGATCTCTACAACAGCACCGGTCCGGCGCCGGCCGACGATCTCGACTACTACATCCCGATCGGCCGTGCCCGCGTCGTTCGCGAGGGGCGCGAGGTCTCGATTCTAACCTATCTTTCCATGATCCGTGTCGTGATGGATGTCGTCGAGGAGCTCGGCATCGACGCGGAGGTGATCGATCTGCGCTCCCTCGACCGGGCGAGCCTCGACTGGGAAACCATCACGGCCAGCGTGCAGAAAACCAACAACGTGCTCGTCGTCGAGCAGGGCGCGCTCGGGACCTCGTACGGCACGCTCATCGGCGACGAGGTGCAACGCCGCCTGTTCGACTGGCTCGATCAGCCGGTGAAGCGCGTGACCGGTGGCGAGGCCGCACCCAGCGTGTCGAAGGTGCTCGAACGGGCGACCATGGCGGGAGCCGAGGAAGTCCGCGAAGCCCTGCGCACGGTGATGGCGGACAAGGGTCAGCCGCTCGCGGCCTGAAGGCAGATGATCCGAGGAGACGAAGAAATGAAAATGAAGGCACCCATGGAGATCGGCATCTGCTGCGACGATCTCGATCGTCTGAGGACGTTCTACGTGGACGTGCTGGGCTGTGAGCCGATCAACGAGCATCAGGTGCCTGCCGAGAAATCCACACCGGCCGGCATGGCCAAGGATGGCTATCGGGTGGCACGCCTGCAGACGTCCTGGGGCGAGCGGCTGAAGCTCATTCAGCCCGTGACACGGGCGGCAGGTGCGGAGCCGGCCGAATGGATTCTAGGCCGCCGGGGGATTGCCTACATCACCTTCATCATCGACGACCTCAACGCCATGATCGCGCGGTTGAAGGCAGCGGGTGTGGCGTTCCTGAGCGGAAAGGAGCGCGTCGAGGTGCGCCCGGGCACCTTTCTCTCCTTCATCCGTGATCCGGAAGGTAACGTCCTGGAATTCGTCGAATATAGCGACATCCGCGAATACCGCTCTGACCTCTCCTGACGCTCCTACGCCGAAGCGGCCGGAGAGATTGCCCGCGTCTGGCAGCTGCATGCGCCCGTGTGCGCTTGATTACAAGCGCCGGCAGGCTGGCGCACTGCTGCGCAAAGCCGCTGATCAGCTACTACAAAGCAGCGGTCAAGTTGCCGATCGGCAGTGAGGGGCCGGAGTGCTTCCGTTACTGCAAAGTGGCTGCCGATGGTAATCGGCGGCCGTTGAACTCTGGCGGCCACCCAGCGGGGAGGTGAGACTGACACGATCTGCCGGTGACGGCCGGAGCAAAGCTCGCCGCGTCAGTGCGATGACGAAATCATCGATCCGGGCCACTGCGACTGACCCAAGAGTGCCATTGCTTTCCGTCTTTCCTATGATAGCGTTTGCCCGCCTTGGATGGCGGCCTGCCGGCCCGGATATAATTTTAGAGAGGAAACTTTCGTGAAACGCCGCAGCATTCTCCTTGCCGCGCTTGCGCTAGGCGCCAGCAGCGCGGTCGTCCCGTTCATCTCCCAGGCCGAGGCGCAGACGCAATTGCGCTATGCGCATGTCGGCTCGGAGGGCGACATACAATATTGGTATGCCGAGCAGGCCGCGAAGCTCCTTCCGGAACGCACCGAGGGCCGCGTAACCGTCCAGGTTTTCCCGAACTCGCAGCTTGGCGGCGTTCAGGAATTGATCGATGGGGTTAAGAGCGGCGCCATCTCGATCGGGCATCACGAGTTCGCTTCGCTGGCCCGGCTCGCGAAGGACATCGCCGTCTTCAATGCGCCGTTCATCTATCGTGACGGTGCGCATGCTCTCGCCGCTACCGATCCGCGCGCGTCGGAGGTGTTGCAGGAGTTCAACAAAACACTCGTGTCCGAGGCCGGTGTGCGCATCATCGGACGCTTGTTCCGCGGTGCGCGCCAGATGACGGCGAAGCAGGCCGTTCATTCACCGGCGGACCTTGAGGGCAAGCCGTTCCGGGGCGTTCCGCTCCAGCTTTGGACGACGATGATCCGCGGCTTCGGCGCCATACCGACGCCCGTCGAGGTCAGCGAACTGCCTACCGCTCTGATGACCGGGATGGTGATCGGCCAGGAAAATCCGCTCACCATGATCAACGCCAACAAGCTTTACGAGGTTCAGACTCACGTGATGCTGACAGGTCACATGCAGAACGTGCTGCCTGTCTTCATCAACGAGCGGGTTTGGCAGTCCATCAGCGAGAAGGATCGTGATGCCATTCTGGCGGCGCTCGACGATCTGGCGCAGCAGACCCTCGCAACGGCCCAGAAGGAAGAGGCGAACCTGATCGCCGAGCTTACGAAAAAGGGCATGACCTTCGTCACCGAGAAGGACGGACTCAAGATCGACGAGTTCCGCCAGCGCGTGCTCGCTGAGGTCAACAAGGACTTCCCCTCGTGGAAGGCCTATATGGATCGCATCGCTGCAATAAAGTGACCGCACGCGGCGGTCGGGCGAAGAGCGTCCGGCCGCCTGCATTCCTCCTGTTCGACCGGCCTCCCGATGACAGATTTCCTGGAAGCACCTGATCCCGGTGCTGGCATGCTGCCGCCCGATCAGCTTGCGGCGGATCGCATGTTCGAGCCGATTCGACGCGTGTTCCGCTGGTGCTCGTTGATCCTGCTCGCCGTCATGGTGGCGTTGCCGGCAATCCAGGTGTTTCTTCGCGAGATGATCCGGAGTCCTCTCATCGGAGCCGAGGAGCTGACGCGCTTTATGCTGATCTGCGTGGTGTTCATCACGCTGCCTTACGTGATCTCCTCTGGCGCCAGCATTCGGATGGAGGAGTTCCTCGAGATCTTCCCGAAAGGTTTTCAGCGCCTCGCCCATCTTCTCATTTCAAGTTCCGGCGCGGTCGCGTTCGGGATCGCGGCAAGCTCGGTGCTCGTCGCAACTCTGCGCAATCTGAGCAACGCCACCCCCACGCTCGGGATTCCGTATTGGGTGTTCTTCTCGGCGGCATTTCTAGGACTGCTGTTTGCAGCCATTGAATGCGCGCTGCAGTTCTACAAGGCCGTTTACCGCTATCCGCTTTACATCACCTTCGCCGAGGAGCACTCGCCAGATGAGCTCCCGGACCTCGAGAGGGCCGGTACCCTGACGGGCAGCGGGAGTGGATCATGACTGCATTCCTGCTCGGCGCCTTCTCTGGCGGGTTCATACTTGGCTGGCCGGTCGTGCTCGCCATCATGATTCCGGCTATCGCCTATGTTCTGCTGAGCGGCTTCCCGATCGAATTGATCGGGCAGCGAATGGCTTATGCGCTCGATTCGTTTCCCCTGGTTGCGGTGCCGGTCTTCATCTTCGTCGGCAACCTGATGAACCAGGCTGGCATCACCGAACGGATCTTCCGGTTCGCGACCACGCTGGTTGGGCGGTTCCCGGGAGGACTGGCCCAAGTCAATGTTTTCGCCAGCCTGATCTTTTCCGGCATGAGCGGGGCGGCCCTCGCCGACATCGGTGGCCTTGGCCGAATCGAGGTCAAGGCCATGACCGCTAACGGATTCCGGCGAGACTTCAGCGGGGCGGTCACGTGCGCCTCTGCCATCGTCGGTCCGATCTTCCCGCCCAGCATTCCGCTGATCATCTACGGCTCGGTAACCAACGTCTCGATCATCCAGCTATTGCTGGCCGGCGTCGTTCCGGCTCTGATTTGCGTCGCGCTCCTGATGATCACGGTTGCGGTCTTGGCGTACGTCAAGAACCTTCCCCGGTCAGCGCGGTGGCCGCGAATGGATGAGCTGTGGGCCGACTTCCTTCCTGCGATTCCGGCGCTGCTGACGCCGGTCCTTCTCATCGCGGGCATGCTGTTCGGCTTCTTCACGCCGACCGAGGCAGCGTCGGTCACAGTCGTCTACGTGCTTTTCATCAGTGGAGTCGTCTATCGCACGCTCACCTGGCGGCACCTCCTGGCCTCGGCGTACGAGACATTGAAGAGCACGTCTGCGATCCTGATCATCATCGCAGCGGCTGCCTTGTTCGGCTGGATCATGGCCATCGAGCAGATCCCGCAGACGCTTGCGCGGACACTCCTGTCCCTGAGCACCGATCCGCTGATGCTGCTGCTGATCGTCAACGTCCTCCTTCTGATAGTCGGGATGTTCCTGGACAGCACTACCGCGACACTGCTGGTGATCCCGATCATTGCCGGTCCTCTGCACTTGGCGGGGGTCGATCCCGTGCATCTCGGCATCGTGGCGATCTTCAACCTGATGCTCGGGCTCCTGACGCCGCCCATGGGTCTTGCGCTCTTCCTCATCAGCGATGTGGCCAAGATCACGATGCGGGCAGTTCTGCGCGAATTGCTCCCATTCTACATCCCGCTCTTCGCCACCCTGGCGATCATCACGCTGTTCCCCGCGGTGAGCCTGTGGCTGCCGAGCTTGATGCGTTGAGCTGGTAAATCGGCGCAATGATCGACCCCGAAGCAAGGAGTATCAGCGGGCGTCGCATGGGTAACGCTCGCCGATTGCTCGCGTCATATTTCTGCCAGACCGCCTCCAGCCAGAACGCCGATGGCGGCCCCGATCATCGAGAGAGTGAGCGCCTCGACTATAAATTGCGAGAGCACGTTCTCGAATCAACTCATCAGGATCGATCCTGGCATGGGCATGATGGACGTGGTTCTCGAAGACAGCAATCCGAATCACGTCGACTGGGTCGAGCGGGCCTGCCTGGCCGGCTCTCTTGGTCGGCCGCACATGGACACGATCCTCGTTTCCGGCAAGCTCCGAAGGCGAATGCGCAAGTGGCGCTGCTCCAGTCACAGAATGGCAGCGCAGCTCTGTTGTTGCCCGGCCAGTTCCGCAGAATTGGATCAGGCATGCTGACAGGGTAAAATCCGGGCTTCACTTCGCGATCCACCCGCCCTGTTTGGCGAACGATGAGATTCTTGACAATCACACTCAATAATGATTGCCCTTTGGCTTGCGAGCTTCGGCCGCTTGTAACGCGATGTGCAAGGACTGAGCGATATCGTTGAGTTTCTGCTGGGAACGGCCTTGAACCGTTCCGAACCGGAGGAGACGACATGAGGCGGCTGTTCAAATGGCTTCTGCCCCTGGGGGCGGCGAGCGCCATGGTAACGAGTGCGATCGCGGCACCGACAGGACGGGATGTTCTCGACACCTATGCCGATATCGCGCTGGCTGGATACGAGGACTCGCTGACCACCGCCAAGGAGCTGGAGGCCAAGATCGAGGCGTTCCTCGCAGACCCCACAGAGGCGAAGCTTGCTGAGACAAAGGCCGCCTGGCTTGCCGCCCGTGTCCCGTATCAGCAGACTGAGGTGTTCCGTTTCGGCAATCGCATCGTCGACGACTGGGAGGGCAAGGTCAATGCCTGGCCGCTCGACGAAGGGCTCATCGACTACGTTGCCCGCGACTACGGCACGACCTCGGAGGAGAACCCGCTTTACGTTGCAAACATCATCGCAAATCCAAGTGTGAGGATCTCGGGGCGTACGGTCGATGCGTCGAAGATCACGAAGGAGTTGCTTTCGGAGACGTTGCACGAGGCCGGTGGCGTCGAAGCCAATGTCGCGACGGGCTATCACGCGATCGAATTTCTGCTCTGGGGCCAGGATCTGAATGGTACGGAGGAAGGCGCTGGCGCCCGTCCGGCGAGCGACTATGACGTCGCCAATTGCACGGGAGGCAATTGTGATCGCCGCGCGCAATATCTCCGAGCCGTCACCAGGCTGCTGGTGGATGACCTGACTTGGATGGTGGCGCAATGGCAGGCCGATGGCGCGGCTCGCAAGGCGCTCACCGCCGATTCCGAAGCGCAAGGGCTGGTCGCGATTTTCACTGGGCTCGGCTCGCTCTCATACGGTGAGCTGGCGGGCGAGCGCATGAAGCTGGGCATGCTGCTCAACGATCCTGAGGAGGAGCACGACTGCTTTTCCGACAACACGCACAACTCGCACTACTACGACCTCATCGGCATTCGGAATGTCTATTTCGGGAAATATGAGCGGATCGATGGGTCCGTGATCTCTGGCCCCAGCGTGTCGGACCTCGTCAAGGCAAAGGACGTTGACATCGATGCCCGTGTCCGTAATGCGC
>JAEVZQ010000162.1 GCA_023392135.1 Pseudomonadota bacterium
TCGTCTCGCCAGGGCACGTATTCCCGCTGGTCGCGCGCGAAGGAGGTGGTCTCGTGCGCGCAGGGCATACGGAAGCCTCGATCGATCTTGCGCGCCTCGCCGGGGTCTACCCGGCAGCCGTCATCTGCGAGATCATGAACGAGGATGGCACCATGGCGCGGATGCCGGATCTCGTGCCGTTCGCCCAGCGCCATGGCCTGAAGATCGGAACCATCGAGGACCTGATCGCATTCCGCCTCCGCAACGATCGCATCATAAAGCCTGTTGCGCGTAGGCCGGTGGAGAGCGCGTTCGGCGGGGCCTTCGAGCTCTACGTCTACGAAACCACGGTCGAGCCGGTGGAGCATCTCGCTCTGGTGAAGGGCGATCTGACGAAACCTGGGCCGGTGCTGGTGCGTGTGCACGCAGTCAACATGCTGTCCGACATGCTAGGAATCGGAGCGAGTGCAGAAATGGCCGGCGACTCGCTGATTGCGCAGTCCATGCGCGCCATCGAGCAGGAAGGCCGCGGCGTCCTGGTGCTCATCCGCGATCTCAGGCCGAAGTCCGTTTCCAACTGGATCGGGGAGCGCTCCGGTCTCGCCCCGCGAAAGGTGGAAGGTGAGGAGCGCCGGCTCGTCGAGATCGGCGTCGGCTCGCAAATTCTGCGCGACCTCGGCGTCCGCGACATGGTGCTTCTTACGAACTCCCCGGCTTCGGTCTATGTCGGCCTCGAGGGCTACGGACTGAAGATCGTCGAGCAGCGCAGGATCGGCTGAAGCATCATGGTCGGACGGGGTTCACGCACGACGGTCACAACGGCGGGAAGCGCCATGCCGGGTCGGGTTCGCAGCCGCGTACTCATCATCGAGGGCCGGTTCTACGACCACATCTGCGATGCGCTTCTGGAGGGCGCCATCGCAGAGCTCGAAGCGGCCGGTGCAGCTTATGACAGGATCACCGTGCCAGGAGCGCTGGAGATCCCGCAGGTGCTCGCTCAGGCGGTCAGTACCGGCCTCATCCCCGCGACGGCCCCAAGCTCCTGGTACAGCGGCGCAATTGCGCTCGGGTGCGTGATCCGGGGTGAGACGGCGCACTACGATATCGTCTGCAACAACGCGAACCACTGGCTGATGGACGTCGCCATCCGTCACAACGTGCCCATCGGCAACGGTATCCTGACCGTCGACACCGAAGCGCAGGCACTCGAGCGCGCCAAAGGCGGCCGGGACGGCAAGGGCGGCGATGCGGCGCGCGCCTGCCTGCGGCTCGTCGAGATCGCCCGGCAGTTTCAAGGCCAGGGCGCATGACATCCGAAGAGAAGACTGTGAAGCGGAATCCGCGCAGCGCGGCCCGCGTTGCCGCCGTGCAGGGCCTCTATCAGATGGACATGGCCCAGACCGACCTCAACGCGGTTATTGCAGAGTTTCAGGGCCTGCGCTTCCTGCAGGCCGAGCCGGGGGACGCGATCGTCGGCGCCGATCCGACTTTCTTCGCCGAGCTGCTGCGCGGCGTGGTCCGGCGCCAGCGCGATATCGACCCTCTCGTCAATCAGCAGCTGGCGGCGGGCTGGAACCTGGGCCGCGTCGATTCCATCCTGCGCGCCATCCTGCGGTCCGGCGTCTTTGAGCTTCTGGAACGGCCGGATGTTCCGGGTCGGGTCGTCATCAATGAATACATCGATATCGCCCACGCCTTCTTCTCTGAGGACGAGCCGAAGGTGGTGAATGGAGTTCTCGACAAGATTGCAAGGCGGCTGCGCCCCGCTGAGTTCGCAGACAGATCCCGCGGCAGCGGCTAATTTCAGTCATACAAGACATCATCCCGGGCCTTGTGCCCGGGAACCAGCTAACCACGAGCGACGGAGTAAGACGCCAATTTGATCCCGGTGACGAGCACCGGGACGACAGATTGAGCCAAGCAGCAGGAGCGCTACTTTCCGCTAACGGGCAGGCCAGGAAGCAATGTCTGATGAAGACGGCATAGCGGGCGAGGACGCGCTCATCCGCGGCTACTTCGCGCCGCTGGCGGCCGGCTTTTCCGGTGCGTTCGGGCTCGACGAGGATTGCGCCGCACTCACGCCCGAGCCGGGGCACGACCTCGTTCTTAAGACCGACGCGATCGCCGAGGGCGTCCATTTCCGTCCCGAGGATCAGCCCGAAGACATCGCCTGGAAGGCCTTGGCAGTAAACGTATCGGACCTTGCGGGCAAAGCTGCGCGGCCGGTCGGGTATCTGCTCTCGCTCGCCTTCCCCAGCATGCCCGATCGAAGCTGGCTGGAGCGGTTCAGCGGCGGGTTGAGCACCGCCCAGGAGCATTTCGGCCTCGTGCTGATGGGCGGGGATACGGACCGGCGGCCGAACGCGCCCTTGTCCGTGACCATAATGGCGATCGGCAGCGTGCCCAGCGGCCGAATGGTCCGGCGCGGCACGGCTAAAGCCGGCGATCTCGTGTATGTGTCCGGCACGCTCGGCGACTCGGCGATCGGGCTGCGAGTTCCTGACCAGATTGCAGCTGCGGACAAGGCTTATCTCGAGAAGCGATATCTTCGGCCGGCGCCCCGCCTCGCGCTGCGAGACGCCCTCCTCGGCTATGCGAACGCGGCAATGGACATCTCCGACGGTCTGGTGAAGGACCTCGGACGCCTGTGCCGCGCCTCGGGGCTCGCAGCCGAGATCCACGCCGAAGCGGTCCCCCTCTCCGAAGCCGCCCGGCGTGCCATCGATTTGCAGGCGGAACTGCGGCTTTTCCCGCTGGCTGGCGGTGATGACTACGAGATCCTGACCTCGATCTCCCCTGATCGTGCCCTGGCTTTCGAGACCAGCGCCAATGCGGCCGGTGTACGGGTCACCCGGATCGGCTCGCTCCAGCAGGGCAGCGGGATTCGCGTCCTCGGACCTGATGGACAGCCGATCGCGCTCCCCCGGTCAGGGTACGACCACTTCCAGCGGTGATCCTTCTGCAACAGTGGTGCGCTGCGGCGGCACCAGGCCGCACCGTACAGCCTCGCCTGTAGCCAAAGTAGCGTTGTGTTCATGTTGCAACGGCAGAGCAGTTTTGGCATGGTCCGCCCGCACGAATCTCGCACCACTCTCTCTCCAAGGGGGGCCATGCTCGGCGACGGCAGATCGGCTGCGCCAGCGTTGCCGCGAACAGACTTCGGCACGAAGGAAACAATCTCATGAATCTAGCGCTTTGGGTGATCATCGCCGCTGGGCTGGTCTCGATCATCTACGCAGTATTTACTATTCAGTCGCTGATGCGGGCCGACCCCGGCAATCAGAAGATGCAGGAGATTGCCGGCGCGATCCGTGAAGGCGCCAGTGCATATCTCAACCGGCAGTACACCACCATTGCCATTGCGGGGGTCGCGATTTTCGTCCTCGCCCTGGTGCTCCTCGGCGTGTGGACCGCGATTGGCTTCGCCGTCGGCGCGATCCTTTCAGGCGCGGCCGGCTACATCGGGATGAACGTGTCGGTGCGCGCCAACGTGCGCACGGCGCAGGCTGCGACGGTGTCGCTGGCCAATGGCCTCGACATTGCGTTCAAGTCCGGCGCAGTGACGGGTATGCTCGTTGCCGGCCTGGCGCTGCTCGGCGTGTCCGTCTACTACACCTTCCTGGTGGTGGGCCTCGGCTTCAACACCGCCGACCGCGTGGTGGTGGACTCGCTCGTTGCTCTCGGCTTCGGCGCCTCGCTGATCTCGATCTTCGCCCGACTCGGCGGCGGCATCTTCACCAAGGGTGCGGACGTCGGCGGCGACCTCGTCGGCAAGGTGGAAGCCGGCATCCCGGAGGACGACCCGCGCAACCCGGCCACCATTGCGGACAACGTCGGCGATAACGTCGGTGACTGCGCCGGCATGGCAGCCGACCTGTTCGAGACCTACGCGGTGACCGTGGTCGCCACCATGGTTCTGGCCGCCATCTTCTTCCTCGGCCAGCCGAACCTGACCAACCTGATGGTCTATCCGCTGGCTATCGGCGCCGCCTGCCTGATCACCTCGATCGTGGGCACTTACTTCGTGAAGCTCGGCGCCAACAACTCGATCATGGGTGCGCTCTATCGCGGCTTTATCGCCTCGGCCGTGCTGTCGATCGGCGGCCTCTTCGTCGCGACGCAATACGTGCTCGGCACGTGGGGCGATGTCGGGACGGCGGCCGGCCAGATCATCAGCGGCACGGACCTGTTCATCTGCGGCCTCGTTGGGCTTGCAGTTACAGGTCTGATCGTCTGGATTACCGAGTATTACACCGGCATCGGCTACCGGCCAGTGCGCTCGATCTCGCAGGCCTCCGTGACCGGACACGGCACCAACGTGATCCAGGGCCTCGCGATCTCTCTCGAATCGACTGCCCTGCCGACGCTGGTTATCGTCGCCGGCATCATCATCACCTATAACCTCGCCGGCCTGTTTGGCACCGCGATCGCAACGACGACGATGCTTGGCCTCGCCGGCATGGTGGTGGCACTCGACGCGTTCGGCCCGGTGACGGACAACGCCGGCGGCATCGCCGAGATGGCGGGCCTGCCCAAAGAGGTGCGCCGCTCGACGGACGCCCTCGACGCGGTCGGCAACACGACCAAGGCCGTCACGAAGGGTTATGCCATCGGCTCGGCCGGCCTCGGCGCGCTGGTGCTGTTTGCAGCCTACAGCTACGACCTGCAGTACTTCATCTCGGAGGCCAACAAGGCTGGCTCCACCGCCTATCAGTACTTCCAGGGCGTGCAGCCGGACTTCCAGCTCTCGAACCCGTACGTCGTGGTCGGCTTGCTGATCGGCGGTCTGATTCCGTTCCTGTTCAGCGGCATCGCCATGACGGCCGTCGGCCGCGCAGGTGGCGCCATCGTGCTGGAAGTTCGTCGACAGTTCCGCGAGAAGCCCGGCATCATGAAGGGCACAGAGCGGCCTGACTATGCCGCGGCCGTCGACCTGCTGACGCGGGCCGCCATCAAGGAGATGGTGATCCCGTCGCTGCTGCCAGTCCTCTCGCCGATCGTGCTGTTCCTCGTCATCTACTTCGTCGCTGGTGGTGGTGCGGTCGGCAAGAGCGCAGCGTTCTCGGCGGTCGGCGCCATGCTGCTCGGCGTCATCGTCACCGGCCTGTTCGTGGCCATTTCGATGACCTCGGGTGGCGGCGCCTGGGACAACGCCAAGAAGTCCTTCGAGGACGGCTTCATCGACAAGGACGGCGTGAAGCACATCAAGGGCTCCGATGCGCACAAGGCCTCGGTCACCGGCGACACGGTCGGCGATCCCTACAAGGACACGGCCGGCCCGGCGGTGAACCCGCTCATCAAGATCACCAACATCGTGGCGCTGCTGCTGTTGGCTGTACTGGCGCATTACTAAGGCAAAGCGCCAGATCAGAAATGGAAAAGGCCCCACCGCGGGGCCTTTTCTTTTGTAATGATAGCTTGGGCCGAAAGAGAGCCGCCGGGAGCAAGATCATGCCCGGATCCAGGTCGTGGGTGACTGCTCCGGATCGGCAGGGGAATCGAACCGTCGAGGACTGCCGCGCAGCCCGAGGTGTTCAGGCCGTCAGGAAAGCTCCCGACTCAGCTTCCGAAGATGTTGGTGCGCTTGCCCAGGTTGCGGAAGATCTGCTTGAACAGGCCATCCTCGTACGAGTTGGCCGTCGGCGTGGTGCGGCTGATGAAGTCGAACACCTTGCCATCCTTCATGCCGTACTCGGCGACCCTCTCGACCGTACCCGCGCGCGTGAAGTAGACGGCGACGACGCGCCGGTCCACCTCCTCAGGCGCCATGAAGGCCACCTGCTTGGTCGTGCTCGAGATGTAGTAGAAGGCGTCGCCGGTCCCTACGGAGCTCGTCGCCGTCGGCGTGCCGAGCGCCATGCGGATCTGCTCCTGCGTCATGCCCGGCTGGACCTGCTGCAGCTCCGATGGCTGGAAGTGGTGCCCGTGCTTCGTGACGATGGCTGCGGAACTGCACGCCGCAAGGCCCCCGGCCAGCAAAACCGCGCCGGCAAGCCGCGTGCCGCGACGTGCCGCCTCACGCAGCCGCACTGGTGATGCAGCGACCGGCTGGCCATGTTTAAGAT
>JAEVZQ010000215.1 GCA_023392135.1 Pseudomonadota bacterium
TCTCGATCACCGACTGCGCATGGCCCTTCGACCGGCGGACGATCGCGTGAATGCGGGCAACGAGCTCGTCCTTGTGGAACGGCTTCGTCATGTAGTCGTCGGCACCGAAGCCTAGGCCGCGAACCTTGTCGTCGATGCCCGCCAATCCGGAGAGGATCAGAATTGGCGTGGCGACCTTGCTCACCCGGAGCGTCTTCAGGACATCATAGCCGCTGATATCCGGCAAGTTGAGGTCCAATAGAATGATGTCATAGTCGTAGAGCTTCCCCAGATCCGCGCCGTCCTCGCCAAGATCCGTGGTGTAGACGTTGAAGCCTTCCGACTGGAGCATCAACTCGATGCTCTGCGCCGTGGCGCTATCGTCTTCGATCAGAAGGACTCTCATTCTATTCCTCTCTTCGAGGGCTGGGTTGCCCCAGGCCCGCTGCCCCATTCTGAAGAGCACGCAGCTGAACTGGCCCTTAATATTCGTCCGAAACTTACACCGGAGAAGTTAACAAAGCCTAATCACACAACTGTACTGCGAGAGACTTGACGAAACAACTTGGCTCCACCGGCCACTTTCGGTCCCGAAGTGAAATTGGCAACAAGATCTCCCTAACGGACACCGTGGGTGGTGTCCGCCTGGAGCATCGCGGATTTCGTCAGTCCCCGAAGGTGAGAACGCCCCGGCACTGCGCACACCCGATCCCGATCCCCCCAAAGATCGAAATCGGCACGCGTGGGTCCCTGCGAATCAAAGAATTATCAGAATTCGCTGGCGCACCCTAGAGTCGGGTGGCTCATTTATGGCCTTGACAGGCCTGCAGAAGTCGTCAGCGTTCTGTCGTGACTTTACCGCAACTTAAGCGGTGGTCTGTACGTTAAGAATACAACCCCTCCATCGGCCGTGGGACGGGTGAACAGGTACGGAGCCGATCAGAAGGGGAAGCGGCGTGAGCCGCAGGCGTCGCCTGGCACGGATTTTGATTTGCAGGTCGTGGCAGGCTTTGTTCGAACATGTCAGGGGTATCGAACATGAAATCACGGGAGACCAGCTTCCGCCTCAAACGCTTTGCCGCTGAGGAGAAGCGCCGGAAGGTTGCCGATCTCGAGCACATGATCCGCGAGTTCGAGCACATGGCCATCGAGCTCGAGCGGCAGGTGCAATCGGAGGAGGAACGGACCGGCATCAAGGATAGAGCCCACTTCGCCTACTCCACCCTCGCAAAATCTGCAGCGCAGCGCCGGGACAACCTTCGTGCGTCCATCGCCGATCTGCAGATGAAGCTGGAAATCGCCGTGCGCGAGCGCGACGACGCATGTGCAGATCTCGACAAGTTGGCGCCCGAGGCCCAGCGCGATCTCGACCGGCTCCCCCGCCGTCCGGGGCGCGACCCTAATATTACGATCAGCTGAGGTCCGCGGCGAAGCCGGCTTCAGCACGACCAAGCCCGCGAAGCCGATGAGCTGGCTCCGCGGGCGATGGCTGATCTCTGCGCGGCGAGCCCATCGGAGAACTGGGCGGAACATCCAGAAAGACACAGGCACACCTGACGCCGATCGAGCGCTTCGGCGTGCCGAAAGCGTGCGCAATCTCTCGGGAGTCAACTCGGCGAATTCCCGGATCAGCCAAGCTGCACGCCTTACCCAACAAGGCGCGCCCGGGCACGATCTGGTTCCCGAATCATACAGGAGTTCATGCGGGCTGGCATAGGCCAGGTGAGCAGGCTAGGTCTCCCGCTGCTAAATCAGCTCGAAGCCGGGGCGGGATCAGTCGCGATAGTCCTGAATGCGCGTTGCGCGCAGGCCCGGCAATCCGTGCTTGTCGATGGACCGCTGCCAGCTCAGGAACTCGTCGACAGTGAGGGTATATCTCTCGCAGGCCTCTTCCAGGCTCAGCAGCCCGCCGCGCACTGCGGCCACCACTTCCGCTTTCCGCCGGATGACCCAGCGCTTCGTGTCGCGGGGAGGAAGATCAGCAATGGTCAACGGACTGCCGTCCGGCCCGATGACGTATCGCACGCGCGATCTAAACTGTTGCTCAGCCATGGCACTCTACGCAATACTCATTTACACGCCACCATGGTGGCCGACCGACCTTAATTTGGCTCTAAGTCGTTAGGTAAACATAACATTCAGAGCTGTGCCACGCATCGAACCGCGGCCGTTAACCTTTACGTTGAACCTACATATCCGATGGAATTGACCCCTCGCCCGGCCCGGGCCGCGACGAGTTGCATAGCGCGTGTGCTTCAAGGTTACTTGCTTCGGTGGCGCAACAGCGCCATATGTTGCCGCTGTGGGCTGTTGGTACACCCCTGTATCACAAGCCCGGGCCTGTCCGTGAGGGCGGCCGAGCCATGCTTGGAGCCATTCTGAACCAGCCATGAGCGCGGGAGACATGACAGCGCCATCAGAGGGCGGGCACACGACGCGCAGCGGGCGGCGGGTGGTCGTGGCCATGTCCGGCGGTGTCGATTCCTCCGTCGTTGCTGCCCTCCTCAAGCGCGAAGGCCACGACGTCATCGGCATCACGCTCCAGCTTTACGATCACGGCGCTGCAACGGCTCGTAAGGGAAGCTGCTGTGCCGGACAGGATATCCACGATGCACGCCGCGTTGCCGAGAAGCTTGGGATACCTCACTACGTCCTCGACTACGAGCATCGGTTCCAGCGCTCCGTGATTTCCTCGTTCGCCGACAGCTATCTCGCCGGCGAGACGCCGATTCCGTGCGTGACCTGCAATCAGCAGATCAAGTTCCGCGACCTTCTGGAGACCGCTATCGACCTGGGCGCCGATGTGCTGGCGACCGGGCACTATATACAGCGTCGCGATGGGCCCGACGGCCCGGAGCTTCGGCGCGCCGTCGATGCGGACCGCGACCAGAGCTACTTCCTGTTCGCCACCACGCGTGAGCAGCTCTCCCGCCTCTGGTTTCCGCTGGGCAGTCTTCGCAAGCCCCAGGTGCGGCAGCTTGCCGATGAGCTCGGCCTCTCCGTCGCCTCGAAGCCCGACAGCCAGGATATCTGCTTCGTCCCCTCCGGTCGCTACGCCGATGTGATCGAGCGCCTGCGCCCCGGGGCCGCCGAGCCGGGCGAGATCGTTCATGTCGATGGTCGTGTGCTTGGCCACCACGACGGAGTCATGCGCTACACCATCGGCCAGCGACGTGGGCTCAAGCTGGCGGGCGGATCCCCGCTCTATGTGGTCCGGCTCGACTCCGAGCGCAGGCAAGTGGTCGTCGGCCCGCGCGAGGCACTCCGGACCGATGTGCTCGAGCTCCGCAACGTGAACTGGCTGGGATCCGGCGCCGAAGCGGCCGTGGCCCGCGAAGGCCTTCCAATTCGGGCGAGGATCCGGTCGACGCACACGCCGACCGAGGCAACGCTCGTCATCGACGAATCACTCGGCAGGGCACGGGTTCTGCTCCCCGAAGGAGAGCACGGGGTAGCACCCGGCCAGGCCTGTGTTTTCTACGACGACGCGGGACCCGAGGCCCGTATTCTCGGTGGGGGGTGGATCACTCGCACGAGGCGAGCGATCGACGAGGATGCTTCGCGGACCATGCCGCGATCCGTTGCAGCGGATCTGGCGAGCTGACGCGAGCACGAGAGCAATCTTTGAGAAGGTGGGAGAGCACAGGTGTTTGGCGGTCGAGTTCGAACTGAGAAGCAAAACCGTGGCCCCTTCGGCGGAACACTCGCGGCGCGGGCCCTGCCGAACATGGACGAGTCCACGGTCATCAGCGCCTACCGCCGCTGGGCCCCGATCTATGACCACACGTTCGGAAAGATCGCCGCAGAGGGCCGCAAGCACGCAGTCGAGATCATCAACAACCGCAATGGCAGGGTGCTCGAGGTGGGCGTCGGCACCGGCCTCTCGCTTCCCACCTACGGCAAGCACCTCGAGATCGTCGGCATCGATCTATCTCCGGACATGCTGGAGAAAGCGCGGCACCGTGTAGCGAGCGAAGGTCTCGACAACGTGGCGGGCCTCTACGAGATGGACGCTGGCCACCTCACGTTTTCGGACAACTCGTTCGACACCGTGGTCGCGATGTACGTGATGACCGTCGTGCCGGAGCCGGAGCGCGTGATGCGCGAGCTGGCCCGCGTCTGCAGGCCCGGTGGCGAGGTGATTCTGGTCAATCACTTCAGCCAGGAGGAAGGCGTCCGGGGCTGGGTCGAGCGGCGCATGGCACCTTTCGCCGATCAACTCGGCTGGCATCCCGTATTCGATGTCGACCGCGTGCTCGTCTGCGACGATCTCGATGTGCTCGATCGCTGCGCGCTTCGGCCGATGGGGATTTTCACGATGCTCCGCATGGGCAAGCGTCATCCGGCCTGATCACAGCCGGCGGCGCTGCTTCGCTTTCCGCGCAGCCTTTGATGACTGGATCTGGACCGACCGAGGCGTGGAGCTTGCTTGACAGACTGCAGCCGCGCTTCTTATATCGCGGCGCTAACTGGCGGGATAGCTCAGGTGGTTAGAGCGAAGGTCTCATAATCCTTAGGTCGGCGGTTCGAGTCCGCCTCCCGCTACCAATCTGACCTTAAGTCATTGATTTTACTAGCATAAACTCGAAATATGGTAGCGGTGGACAACCTGCGCTCGATGTTCTTTCCGGCGTGAAGCATGCTATATCGTACGCTTGGAAAGAGGAAGACTCGGTGGAATGTGCTGGCAAGCCATCCGGCAAATTGAGTCCGGCGCTCATTGAATTCATCAAAGCGTTGGCCAGACAGGGCGCACGGCAAGATCACGAGGCTTGGCTAAAGAAGAGCCGGAGAGGCCCCAGAAAACGGCTGCTACGTCCTTCGTGCCTAAAGGCTCCAGCTTCGACCGACAAATAATGAAGAAATAGTTGTCCACAGCCCAGACAGGATCATCTCGCATCCACCGTGACAGGGGACCGAGAAACAATTATATCGTCAGCTAGCGTCTCAAAGTGCTGCGTCCTTCCGAACTAAGGATGGATCGTGAGCAAACACATCAAGCATCTGCCGCGCAGCATGAAGGCGCGGGTTACAGCCGGTCAAGCTACCCTCCCGCTACTTATTGAGGCCGAGCGCGACGTCAATGGGATAGGGATGGGCGTCCTCTCCGATGGAACGCCTTTTCTTACGCAACGCGGCTTAGCTGCGTTGTGCGGCGTCCAAAATGCTCACATTGGGACCTTCAGCCGTGATTGGGATCGCGACCCTCCGCGGGTTGCCATAGTCAAGAACATACTTGCCCAAGACGGACATGTGCTTGCCCAACCTCATATCGAAGTCCATCGCACGTCTGCGGGTGGAGGTGGCCTTGTATTTGCCTACACTGATCAGGTCTGCCTCGCGTTCCTGGAGTACTATGCGTACGAGGCCGGAGCACAATGCCAACCCGAAGCACTAAAGAACTTCAGACGCCTCGCGCATATCTCACTTCGGGAGCTAATCTACCGCGAGGTGGGATACAAGCCCGAACCAGCTATTCCGCTGGCCTGGCAGCAGTTCCACGACCGAGTCACCGTCAACCACGACGTTGTCCCGCGTGGGTACTTCTCAGTTTTCAAGGAACTTGCTGATCTCATAGTTACACTCATTCGAGA
>JAEVZQ010000261.1 GCA_023392135.1 Pseudomonadota bacterium
GTCTGCACCCGCTCGTCTTCGGTGTCCGGAAACGGAATATAGCTGACCGTGATGCCGACCATCGCGCCGTGCCCGTCCTCCCGGCGACGCAGGCTCCAACCCGTGTACGAGCAGAGCGGCGCCTGCACCATCGGCGCACGGACCCCGGCGCGATCGTTGCCATCCTCATCGACCGCCGGCACGAGGACCGGATAGCTCTCTCCCGGTACGATCTCCGGCGGCTCCTTGGCGATCAAACCACGGTCGATGTCAGGTCCGAAATCGAGCCTTTCCAATCGGCTCGGGCCGCGTGGCAATGCGAGGCCGGGGATTTTGGGAAAGGTCTTTCGCCAGTTTTCGACATCCACCAGCGTGCCGTCGTCGCGCCGCGGGATTCGGCTCGGAGGCGGCTCAGTACCGTTGCTGACCCATGCATCCAGACGGTCGAGGCAGGCTCGGAAAAACATCGAGGTTGCGACGATGTTGGAATAGGTCTGCGCGAGCCCCTTCGCCGGTGCCGTAACGTGCGGAGCGGCAAAGTGCTGCGAGCTCGCCCAGAAATAGATCCGCACGTTGTCCGGCTGAGGCAGATCATTGCCGCGCGTATCCGTATGCACGAGCGAGGCGCGCCGGTGCCAGTACTCGCAGGCCGTGTCCGTGTGGATGACCTTGGGGTCCGTTTCGGGGCGCTTCAGAATGCCGTCCGCTTTTCCGGTGAAATGGTCCGTCGAGACCGCATAGGAAAACGGAAAGCGATCGACCGGGCTGAAGTGGTTCTCGTGCTCCTGGCCGGGCAGCAGCACGATGTTGGCGAAGCGATGGTTCATCCACATCTTCCCCGCTCCCGCCACGTGCGGCATCACCCCGTCGAATACGCGGCGGCCATCTTCATCAGCATTGAACCCGAGGTAGACGAAGTCCCGGATACAGCGGCCGGTCTGAGAACGGCCCCACGCATACGCCTTTTCTATTTGCGCCGAGCCCCCGCGCAGCGGATTGGCGAAACCGGATTGCGTCTCTGCCTCGTATTTCAAGAAGCTGATGAAATTCCGTACGGCCACATGCCCCAAGCCGAGCACGAGCGGATCCTTCGCCTGATAGACGAGCTCATAGATCCAGCCGGGCTCGAAACCGGCTGGCAGATAGACGTGGCTGTCGGACGGAATGACGGCGCGCTCCAGACCCTGGTTGTCCACACCACTGCCCTGATCCAGCCGGGCGAAGGACCAGAGGTCGGACGCGATCTCCTCGCGCTCGCTGTAAGTGTAGCGCCGGCGCGTCAGGCGCGCCGTGCTGGTATCGAGCGCAGCCGTGGGATTGCTGCGCGTCGAAATCAACGAGCTTAAGGGGAAAACCTTCGTGCCGGGCTCGACCGCGATGAATTCCGTGCGCGTCACTCCGGTAATCGACCGGTCGTTCTCCGTCGCGACCGGCACCTGCAGAAGCATGCGTCCATCTCCCGGCAGGAGGTCCCCCTGCCAGCCGAGCCAGGCGATCGTGTAGCCGCGGCGCATGAGAAAGCCGTTCCCGGCGTCGGCCAACGTGCGCGGGTCATTCGAGGGGAGCGCGTCATTGAAGAACTGCAGCGCCCGCTTGTTTCCCCGATTCCCATAATCGAAGAACAGCCGTCGATTGCCACGACTGAGATCTACTGGCTTCAAAATGCAGAAATCGGCTTCGAATTTCACAAGTCCATTTTGGTCTACCGGCGCGAATTCGATGTCCGTCACCCCGCGTTGCGCTTCCACCTTGGGATCGACCTTAAAAATAACGCGCCCCGAAAGACGCTCGTACGCACCTGCTTCACCGAAGGCATGCCCGTCGGCGAAGGCGCACCTTTCCTTCACGACGAAATCGATTTGGGAGCTCATTTTCCAGGTCTCGCTTATCCGGCCGATACGAGCTCGGCGGTGTCGATGAGGTTGATGGGGTGATGACAGCGGTACTCGCGGGTTCCGCCGACTGGCTTCGGCTCAAGGTGCCGGCAGTCGCTGGCAGCATAGGGGCAGCGGGGATGGAAAGCACAACCCGAAGGCGGATTGAGCGGGCTCGGGAACTCGGCATCCAGCCCGAGATCGGGTAGCTGCGCGCCCGGACGCGGCGCCAGAACAGCTTTCAGCAGTGCATCCGTGTAGGGGTGGTGCGGACGCTTGAAGATCGCTTCGCTCGGGCCGCGCTCGACGATCTGGCCGAGATACATGACGGCAACATGATCGGCCAGGTGATGAACGACGGCCAGATTGTGGCTGATCAGGATCATCGTGAGGTCGAGTTCCTGCTTCAGCCGATAGAGCAGATTGAGAATCTGCGACTGCACGGAAACATCGAGAGCCGACGTCGGCTCGTCGCAAATCAGAATTCTCGGCTCGCCGATGAGGGCGCGGGCAATCGTCACGCGCTGCCGCTGGCCACCGGACAGCTGGCTGGGATAGGCGTCGATGAGATGACGGGGCAGACCGACCTCGGCAGCCAGCTCCTGAACGCGCTTCCGGCGAGAGGTTCGCGTCCCTTCCCCGCGCACCTGCAACGGCGCAGCGATGATCGCCTCCACCGTCATGCGCGGATTAAGTGAGGAGTAGGGGTCCTGAAAAATGGGCTGAATGAGTTTTGCCCGCTCCAGCCGGCCGTAATCGTGAATGGGTCGTCCATCGACCAAAACGGTGCCGGCCGTCGCCTCTTCGACGCCGAGAAGGATTTTCGCGAGCGTCGACTTCCCGCAGCCAGATTCGCCCACGAGACCCAACGTTTCACCGCGCGCCACCGTGAGATCGATCCCGCGCAGGGCCCGCAGGATTTTCTTTTTCCCGAACGGACCGCCAACCGGGTAATCGCGCGTCACGTCCTGCATGACCAGCACATCGTCCGTCATGACGCCTCCGCCAGCCTGGTCCACGCCTCGGGATCGCGTTGATCCGCAGGGACAATGCAACGGATCGCGTGGCCATTGCCCGTATCTCGGAGCGCAACAGCACCCGCCGCGCAGCTGGCCACTGCATAGGGGCAGCGGTCTATGAAGCCGCACTGCGTACGCTCGCCGGTCTGCCGGGGGACGATCCCCGGTATGAAGCCCAGCATCGCGCCGCGCTTCGTTTCGCCCGGCACGGGGATCGATCGCATCATGCCTTCCGTATAAGGATGCAGCGGACGGCCGAGCACCGCGTCGCTGCTCCCGACCTCGACCACCTCGCCGCCGTACATGACGACGATCCGATCGGCCATACCGGCGACAACGCCCAGATCGTGCGTGATGAGGATCAGCCCGATGCCCGTGTCGCGCTGAATGTCTCGGAGCAGCCGGAGAATTTGCGCCTGGATCGTCACGTCGAGTGCAGTTGTCGGCTCGTCCGCGATGATGAGCTCCGGCTCGCAGAGCAGCGCCATGGCGATCATCACACGCTGGCGCAGGCCTCCGGAAAGCTGGTGCGGGAATTGCGACAGCCGCTCCTCCGGCGACGGGATGCCGACTTTCCGCAGCAGCTCGAGAGAGCGCTCGCGCGCTCCGCTTTTCGATATACGGCGATGTTGCTGCAGGATTTCGCACATCTGGTCGCCGACACGATAGCAGGGGTCGAGCGCCGTCATCGGATCCTGGAAAATCATTGCGATCCGATCGCCCCTGAGCTGGCGCCAGCGCCGCCGCGAAACATCGGCGAGAGATTCTCCGTTCAGCGCAATGCGCTCGCACGAAAAGCGCGCCGCGCGCGGCAGAAGGCCCATGATCGCGAGTGCGGTCAGGCTCTTGCCGCAGCCGGATTCACCAACGATGGCGACGGTTTCACCGCGGGAGACGCTGAGATCGATGCCTCGCACAGGGCGCAGAACGGCGCCTTCGATCGGAATCTCGACCCGCAGCCCTTTGACCTCGAGGACCGGTTTTTCCACCATCTCAGGCCCTTCCCTCGGGCGTCGTCACATCCCGTATGGCGTCGCCGACGAGATTGATGGCGAAGATGAGCAGGACGAGCGCAGCCCCCGGCACAGCCACCATCCACGGACGGAAAAGAAGCTGGCTTTTCGCCTCCGCAACCATCAGTCCCCAGGAGACCTCTGGCGGCTGGACGCCAAGCCCCAGAAATGAAAGTGCGGCTTCAAGCAGGATGGCATGGGCGAACTCGATCGACGCGACGACGACGAGCGGCCCCATGATGTTGGGAAGGACCTCCTTGAACAGTACCCGGAATGTGGAGCTGCCGATCGTGCGCGCCGACGTGATGTATTCGCGTTGAGCGACTTGCTGTGTGGCGCTTCGGACAACGATCGCGAAGCGGTCCCATAACAGCAGCCCTATGACGACGATCAACAACGAAAGTGAGCTGCCGACCAGGGCTACGACAACCAGCGCAACCAGAACCACCGGAAGCGTCAGACGGATCGTCACGACGAAATTGATGATCAGGTCGACCCAGCCGCCCCAATAGCCCGCGGCAACACCGAGCGCGGTTCCGATCGCTCCCGAGATGAGCACCGTGAACAGGCCGATCATGAGCGAAATCCGGGCACCGTAGAGGAGGCGCGTCAGGTAATCCCGGCCCAGGTTGTCGGTGCCGAGGATGTGGTCCCAGGAGCCCTTTTCGGCCCAGACGGGCGGAATGAACCGCTGGGAAAGATTCTGCAGAGCCGGATCGTAATGGGTGAGGACCGATGCCAGAATTGCCGCTATCACGATTGCGAGGACGATCAGGCCGCCCACCCAGAAACTGCCATGCCTCAGCGCCCGCCTGAGCGCGACGCGCCCCGGAGACATGGAACGCTCCTTCCGGGTTGCTTCGGTCACCACAGCCATCGTCATGACGCTAAGAAATCCTGATGCGCGGGTCGAGGGCCGCGTTGAGCAGATCAGCAAGCAGTGTCAGGACGGCATAAGCGGTCGCGATCACCAGAAGGATGGCCTGAATCACCTCGATATCGGCGCGCTGAATCGACTCCCAGGCGAGATAGCCAAGCCCTTTCAGCGAGAAAATCGTCTCGATAACGATGGACCCGCCGAGCATGAAGCCGAGCTGAACGGCCGCAAGGGAAACGACGGGAATAATCGCATGGCGCAGCCCATGGCGGATGACGACACGCCACGGAGTGAGCCCATAGGCGCGCGCCGTGCGCACGTGATCGGACTGGAGCACGTCCATCATGCCCGAGCGCGTCAGGCGCATGATGACCGGCGTCGCGTAGTAGCCGAGCGCAATCGAAGGCATGATGAAGTGCGCCCAGGTCGCCCCTCCCGAAATGGGAAGCAAGCGGAAATAAACCCCGAAGAGATACATGAGCCCAAGCGCGAATACGAATGAAGGCAGCGCCTGGCCAGCGACAGCAATCCAGAGCGCAATCCGGTCAATGAGCGTATTCGGGTAAAGCGCCGCAAGCACCCCGAGGGGAATGGACAGAAGCAGCGCAAAGCTCAGGGCTAGAATGCCGAGCTTCGCCGTTACCGGCATGTGCTCGGCCAGAATGTCGGCGACGTCCATGCGCAGGTAAAAGGACCGGCCGAACTCGCCTTGCAGCACCCGCCCGATCCAATCGAAATATTGGACTATGAGCGGGCGATCGAAGCCGAAGGTCTGCCTGACGGCAGCAATGTCGGCCTCCGTGGCGCCCTCGCCCGCCATCGCTGCGGCCGGATCACCCGACAGATGAACGAGCAGGAACGCGACCACCGAAGTGACCGCGATCACCAGGAACGTCACGCAGAGGCGTTTGAGAATATAGTAGGTCATTTAGCCCCGCGGGTGCGGGATCGAGGCCCCGCACCCGTTTCTGCTATCATTTCCACTTGGCCATGTAGAAGTGCGCCATCTCGTCATCCGTCAGCGGGTAGTCGAGATCCTTCGTAAAGGCATACGTCCGGCCATAGATGAAAAGGGGAACGTAGTAGGCCTGATCCGCGATCTTCTTCAGAGCCTTCGAATAGAGCTCCTTCCGAATTTTCGGATCCGTCGTCTTCTCGGCTTTCGCGAGCCACTCATGAACTTCCTGGTCGCGGGCGTAATCGTCGGGGCTGAACTGGAAGTAGTGACCCGTCGACGCCGAAGCATCGAGCATGCCGTTCGAGCCGAAGGTCAGGTGCGCGATCGGCGTCTTGTTGTCGACGATGAGCGGACGCAGTGCCCGCCACTGCAGGAACTGCAGGTCACCATTGATGCCGACGGCCCGCAAGTAGTTCAGCACGGCCTCGGAATAGGGGCGATCGCGATAGGCATAGAACGGTACGCTGAAACCATCCGGGTAACCGGCTTCCGCGAGAAGCTTTTTTGCCTGCTCGGGATTGAACTCATACTGCGTCACGTCCGTTTCGCAGCCGAACTGAACAGGCACGCAGAGTGACTTCTGAACCGCAGCGCCCTTGCCGACGAGGTTCTTTGCGATCGCCTCGCGGTCGATGGCGTGCGCGATGGCCCGGCGCACACGGACGTCGGTCAACGGGTTTTTGCCCGTGCGCCCAGCAGCGTCGAGCGAGAGGAACGACATGCGCATCGTCGGCGCCGAGACAACGGTTACGTTCGGCATGCTGTCGAGCATGTCCGCGTTCTCGGGCGGGACGCCCCAGATCCAGTCGATGCCGCCGGTCACGAGTTCGGCAATCTGGGTCTCGGTGTCCTTGATCGTACGATAGACGATCTTGCCGATGGTCGGTTTGCCCTTGGGGCTGCCCTCGAAATAATCCGGGTTCTTTTCGAGCGTCAGCGACTGGCCCGGCTGATAATCCTTCAGCTTGTAAGGACCAGTGCAAACGGGCAGCACGGCTCCCCAGTCACGACGTGTTTTCCCGTCTGCGCCCGGCACCTCCGGCGCGCTGTCATAGTGGCCGTCCGGATAGATCGGCGATGTTCCGGAGAGATACTCGAAAGCGGCCGGCGTCGGAGCTTTCGCGTGGATGCGGATCTTGTGTGTGTCAACCACCTCGACATTCTTGATCCAATCGACGACGACCCGGATTTTCATGTCGCTGTCGGGTGCCGCAACGTGGTTCAGCGTGTGGGCGACGTCCTTGGCATCGAAATCGCTGCCGTCATGGAACTTCACGCCTTTGCGCAGGTCCATCTCGAGGGTCGTGTCATCGACCCATTTCCAGCTCGTGGCCAGCAGCGGCTCATACTCGTTCGTCTTGGGATCGCGATGCAGCAGGCTATCGCATTGAGCGTAAGCGGTGATCAGCGCTTCGCGCTGATTGCCGTAATAGAGGTCCGGCGTATCCATCTCCGTGGAGGTCGCCCAGACGAGCGTGTCGTTATCCTTCCCGGCCAATGCGGGCGATGCTGCAAGGACGGCGAGACTTGCCGCCCATAAGACCGGCTTCAACTTCATGGCTTTCCTCTTCGTTGTGATCATTTGCTATGCCCTCGTTGCCAGGGGAGCTCTAGCGACGAGGCCACTCTCCCGCCGCGCTGGATGCTGAGCAAAGGTGGACGCCCGTGAGGCAGCTGCACGTAGTGGTCGCAGTCGGCACCCGAGATCGACAGCCGGATACGGCTGCCCCGCTGAAATACCCACGCCGTCGGCAATAGCGCAAAATGCAGGCGCGCCGGCTTGCCGGGCTCGAGCGGCTCCGCATTATCGCGAGAGAAATCCCGGAACGGCCAGCTCCATTTCTGGAAAGGCTGCTGTTCGGCCTCTCGCCGGTGCAGGGCGCGCAGCACTCCCTCTGTCACGTATCGCACCGAGCCATCGGCCTCGACCTCGGACAGGTAGACGTGCAGAACCGCGTCGGGCTGGCTCGAGGTGACCCAGAG
>JAEVZQ010000262.1 GCA_023392135.1 Pseudomonadota bacterium
CCTCGAGCACGGGCCACATGGTTATGGGATCGAACAGGCAGAGCGGGCTTTCGAAAATCGGGCTGATCTCGTCCCCCGCCTTCAGCACGTAGACGGGGCACTGCTCCATCAGCTCCTTGAGCCGCTCCGCGAGGGAGGACTTGCCGCCTCCCACAGGTCCGAGCAGGTAGAGAATCTGCTTGCGCTCCTCCAGGCCCTGCGCGGCATGCCTGAAGAAACCGACGATCCGCTCGATGGTCTCCTCGAGCCCGAAGAAGTCCTTGAAAGTGGGATATATTTTGACGGTTCTGTTGAGGAACACGCGACCGAGGCGCGGGTCCTTCGACGTATCGACGATGTTCGGCTCGCCGATTGCCTTCATCATGCGCTCAGCCGCGCCGGCATACAGCATGGAATCGTCGCGGCAGGCTTCGAGATACTGCCGAAGCGGCATTTCATGCTGCTTCTGGCGATCGTAGCTCTGCGCGTAAATGCTGAAGATCTCGTCTGCGGAGGTCATGCTTGTTCTCGCTCTCGCGATCTCACCTGTGCCGTGACGGCCACCCTCGAGCCATCACCCTTTCAATTGAAGTGGGTTGCGCGCTGCCGGTTGGCAATGTGATTGCCCGCTTCAAATGCGATCATTTCGCCGCTCCCTCACATATCTTAACACAACGAAGTGCATCTTGATTGCGGCCGCCGCAAATATCGAAATTTTTGCATTCAGCCTGCACTGAAGTAACGATGGTGACGTCAACTTCCGGCGGAAGTGCGTCGCTGCAATCATCGAACCGCACTGCAGCGGCCGATCTCCACAATGAACGGCTTTCAGCTTTGCACTAGACTCGAATTGGACGCAGCCAATGAAACGCGCGCTCGCGCTTTTTGGTTCGGCCAAGGCGTCGATTGGCTCCGATCGGTATCGTCGATGCACCCGGTCCAGCGCCAAGGTCCGACACCCTGCTGCGAACGTCGCAGTCCCGATCATATCGTGCGTAACGATCATAGACTGATTCCGGAGCGCCGAATGCCGCGCAAGGGCGTCTAAAGTGAATGACGCAGCGGGCCATCTGGAGTTCCCGCCAGCGCTTAGGGGGGAGATACTGCAGGGCAGGGTGCCATATTCTTGAGGTGTTTCCGGAACTTGATGTCCGGGATCAGATTTTCTGTGCTTCAATTACCGGATCGAGACATTGTGGCGCGGGGTGTATCCGAAATCCCGCAGCCCGGGATGAAAATGTTCCGGCGCCCTGGCTGGCGGCGAGATCAAGCGCGCGATTCACAAGCTTTGCGACGCATGAGGGGTCGGCACCGAGTTTCATCTCGGCCACCGCGCGCACTCTCAGCAGCTCCGATGCGTAGAGCATCAATCCTTGATGCTGGGCGATCTGCCAGCCCTGCATGGCCGCCTCGAAAGCCCGTTGCGGGCGCTCGCACGCGAGTGCTTTTTCCGCCACGAGCAGCAGGGCATAGGGCACCGCCTGGATAGCGCCCGTGCGCCGGTAGGCCGCGATTGCAGCTTCAATGAGGTCGAGCCCTGTTTCCCCCACGCCGCACGCCATGGAATCACCACGGGCCCAGCCGAGAATGATGTCCGCCCAGGCGGACCAGTAGGGAAATTCATGGCGCTCTCCCAGCGTCTTGCCGGCAAACGCCAGGGCGGACGCGGCCTGCAGCTCACCCATTGTCTGCGCCCGGGCGGCGAGCACGCACAGCACATGTGCACTGGTATGGGGATGCTGTAGGCGCGATGAGAGCGCCAGTGCGGCATCGGCATGCCGGCAGGAGCTCTCCAGGCGGCCGGCTATGGCTTCGCCCCAGGAGAGATGGGCGAGGGCAACGGCGCCCTGGTCGGAGGCGTGCTTCAGGCGCAGCGCCGCGTGGCGGTGCTCGTCGTAGAGCTCCAGCACGATCCTGTAGTGCTCGAATGCATCTTCGAGCATCCCGCCTACTAGCTTGGCCAATCCCTGCATCCGGTAAGCTCGCAGGCGCCGCTCCGCAATCCCACTCCGGTCTGCGCTGGCCGTCAGCTTGTCTCCAATGTGGAGGGCGCGACCGATTTCTCCACGCACGAGGTGGCAGGAGTGCAGAGCCCAGAGCGCGTCGAAATCGCCCTCGGGGGCGAAGACCTCTCGCGAGAGGGTGAGGCATCGTTCGAGCGTGCTGACCGCCTCGGGCGCTCCATTGCCTTTAAGCGCGGCAAGCTGGATGCCGAGCAGGCGCAGGACTTCCACCTCCTCCATTGGACTGCCTGCCTTCGGGTGGGCCCGCCGGGCTACCAAAGCCTGACTGAGGTGGTGCACGGCGGCACGTGTGGAGGAAAGCTCTGCTGCACGCACCCCAGCTCTATACCACCACGTGAACGCCCTTTCCGAGTCCCCGGCAGCGGTGCAATGTTCTGCGATGATCTCGGGCTCCTGTTCCGCCATATGCGCATCCTGCGTCAGGACATCTGCGATGCGATTGTGCAGCTCACGCCGCCTTGCTTCGAGCACGGATGCATAGGCAGCGTCGCGAAGAAGAGCGTGTGTGAAGCGGAGGGCATCCCTTGATCGAGCAGCTGGTGCAGGCTCCAGTATGCCTGAGGCAACCAGCTCATCCAGGCTTGCGCAGATCCGCGAAGGCTCCATCTGCAACACGAGTGCCAGAATGCCGGGATCGAACTGCCGCCCGATCACGGCTGCTGCTTGGGCCAGCGGTCGCAAATCCCGAAGAGAGTCGAGGCGAGCGCTCAGAATTGCGTTGAGGGGGCCCGGCCGAAGAAGAAGGTCGAGATCGTCCTTACCGACCTGCGGCCCGGCGAAGAGCCGCGCCAGCTCCAAGGCGAACAGGGGAATGCCTTCCGAGCGGCTGGCAATCTGCTTCCGCTCCTCGGAGGACAGCGCCGAGCCACAGGGGTAGCAGGCCAGCAGCTGCTGGATTTGTCCAGCGGTCAGCTTGTCGAGCCGGATTGTTGTCTGTTGCATTCGTGGTGGGGCCCGGAAGCCGCGCACGCCGGCATCGCGGGATGTCCACGCGAGGCAGACCGCCCCTATTGCGGCGAGCCGTTCTGTCGCCTTCGCCAGAAAATCGAGGGTGGATCGATCGGCCCAGTGGATGTCCTCGAACGCGAGACATACGGGGCCTTGCCAAGCCAGCGTTCCAATCCAATCCGGTATCAGTGTGAGAATACGCTCGCTCGGCGAGTGCTTCAATTCGCCCGCAGCGAGCTCGGCACGATGCTCGAGAAAGGACCGGATCAGGTTGCGATCGGCGCACACCAGCTCATCGATGAACCGGCTCAACCCGGCGCTATCGTCGTATAGGAGGCGCTGCATCGCCTGGCGCAGCGGCAGCAGCGGCACGCGTCGACCCTCGGGCAGGCAATTGCATTCGAGCCAGACGCCACCTGCAGCTTTGACCTTCAACTCGAGGCATCGCAGCAGACGCGATTTGCCGATTCCTGCCTCACCCGAAATTGAGACGCATTGTGGCTGGCCGTCAACGACCCGTAGCCACAACTCGTCGAGGGTCTGGCGCTCAGCGGCGTGCCCGATCAAGGCGGCCCGGTCTGCTCCAGAACGGGCTGCTTCGCTTCCAGCGACACGCCATGCGAGGCAATCCATTATTGCGATCGGCTGCAGGTCGAAGAATCGATCGATGAGGGTGCGAACCTCGTCGCTGACAACGACGGAGGCCGGGCCGCCCGCCGTGAGGAGCCGCTCCGTGGTCTCGAAGCCGGAGCTGGCAAGCTCGATCAACTGCTCGCCGCTTGCGATCGCGACACCGGTTCCAAGCGCGCATGATATCGGAGCGCTGCCGGCATTAGCCTCGATCATCCGAACGGCGGATCGGACTGCGCGACGCGCATCATCTTCGCCGGAATGCGGGAAGCCCCAGCATGCGGTGATCCTGCAGTCGGAGTATCCGACAATGTGCCCTCCGTGATCGGCAACGATCCGGCGGCTCAGGGAAAAATCGGCAGTCGTTGGCCCGGCGTGGGATGCTTCAGAAGCGCTCTGCTGAACCAATCCGCAGGTCAGCACGATCACGCTACGGCGATCCGCAAACCCGAGCTGCTGCCCTATCCAGTGGGCCGAAAATCGGCCCGCGGTCGCGTGCGCGGCCGGCGCTCTTACCTGTTCTCGGCGCGAGCCGGGTTGCGCTGGGCCAGCCATGTTTCAAATCGTACGTGAGTTATACTCGGTTGAGTAACAATACATCGGAGGCGGTGCGCCGGCTTGGCAAGCTGCCGCGACATCCGAGGTGAACCGGACCTTAAGGTGTCCAACAAAGGAGGAGATTTCGTTCGATCTGCGGTTTTGGTCGGGATGCGAGGGACAAAGAAGAGCGTGGCGCCCTCAGGCCCCACGCTCGCATTTAAACAAAAACCGGGAAACCGCTCACGCGTGCGGGGTCGCAACGGATTGCAGCACCTCGCCTGAGACTTGGCGCGGTGCTGCATGAGAAACGTCGCCGAGGCTCAGAATTCCGACCATCCGCTTGGCGTCGTTGATAACCGGCAGCCTCCGGATCTCATGCTGCTCCATCACGCGCACCGCATCCTCCAGCTCCTCGCTGTCGCGGCAATAGATGATGCCACTCGACATCACATCGCGCGCTGTCATCGTGGAGCAGTCGAACCCCTCGGCAATTCCGCGGCAGACGATATCCCGATCCGTGACCATGCCCACCAGCCGGTCGTTCTCGCCGACCGGAAGCGAGCCGATGTCCTGGTCGCGCATCAACTTGGCAATTTCCACGATTGGCGTACCGGGTTCCACCCAATGCACGCCTGGGTGCATGACCTCACTCACCTTCATTGTTCGCTCTCCTCCAAGGCCCGATTGGGAATTGATTTGCTGGACCAAGAGCTTGGCGCCAACATCTGCTCAACGCCCGAGAGCGCCCGAGGTTCGCCAGAGCTACCGCAGGAGACAGCCGGCCGCGGGCTTGGCAACGATCACCCGCCTTCCCGGAAAGCCGGGTAGAGCGCCATTCCGCCGTCGATGAAGAGGGTTGCCCCGACCACGTAGTCCGACAGATCGGATGCGAGCCACGCCGCGGCGCGTGCGACATCCTCAGGCTCGCCGACACGGCCGTAGGGGATCAACCCGAGCAGGGCGGCGCGAGCCTCTTCCTCCACCCAGGCTTCGCGGTTGATGGCCGTCTTGATTGCGCCGGGGGCGATGGCATTCACGCGGATCTTCTCGTGAGCGATTTCCTGCGCAAGGCTCTCCATCAGCAGCTTCATTCCGCCCTTGGAGGCTGCGTAGTTCACGTGCCCGGCCCAGGGGATCACTTGGTGGACCGAGTTGATGAAGATGATGTTGCCCCGTGCGGTGGCTTGTGGCAGTGGCGGCTGGGCTCGAAAGCGGCGAACAGCTTCCTGGGCGCACAGAAATGCCCCGGTGAGGTTCGTGTCGATGACGCGTCGCCAGTCGCTGAGCGTCAGGTCGGTGAAGGGTGCATCGCGCTGGATGCCCGCATTGGCGATAAGGATATCGATCCGGCCGAAGCGCTCGACGACCGCATCGACCAGCGACCGGCAAACCTCCGGGTCGCTTACATCGCCGCCGAGGGAGATGGCCTGGCCGCCGTCACCCTCGATCGATCTCACCACCTCTTCGGCGGCATCCGAGCCGGAGTGGTAATTGACTCCAACGGCAACACCGCATCTGCCGAGCTCTTCGGCGATCGCCCTGCCAATTCCGGAGCTGGCGCCCGTTACCAGGGCGGTCCGCTCTCCCAGTTCCAGCCAGTGCTTCAAGCTCACCCTCCTGCTTTTCCATGAAGGGTCGAGCCCAAGCGCGCCCACCCTCCGTGATGCTGGAGGGTGAACGCGGTCGGCTGATGCCGGTTCGGGCGGCTGCGGGTCAGTTCGGCCCTAGTGGAGCGAATTTGACATCTGATCCCCGTTTGCAGAACGCGTACTATCAAATGTCAAATTCAAGTGCTCCAGTAGAATCAAATAGTTGCTAGTGGTCCTTTTGATTCCGACATTTGCTCTCGAGCTTGCTGCGGCGGGATGCAAATGTCGGAATCGGACCACTAGACTGCTGCGGCCGCTGTCCGCCGCAAGACGCCGCGCTGCGAAAGCACCTCCGTGATCTCGTCCAAGATGACCGGATCGTCGATCGTGGCTGGTGCCTTCCAGGGCTCGCCGTCGGCGATCTGACGCATCGTCCCGCGAAGGATTTTGCCCGAGCGCGTCTTGGGCAGCCGCTTCACGACCATGACGTTCTTGAAGGCGGCGACAGGTCCGATCGTGTCGCGCACGAGCCGGATGACCTCGGCCTCGATTTCCTCGGGATCGCGGTCGACGCCTGCATTGAGCACGACGAAGCCGGCCGGAAGCTGCCCCTTCGTCTCGTCGTGCACACCGATTACGGCGCACTCCGCGACGTCCTTGTGCCGGGCGACGACCTCCTCCATCTGGCCCGTGGACAGCCGGTGGCCGGCGACGTTGATGACATCGTCCGTGCGGGCCATCACGAAGATATAGCCGTCCTCATCGCGATACCCGGCATCCGAGGTCGTGTAGTAGCCCGGAAACTCCGCAAGATAGCTCTTTCGGAACCGCTCGTTGTTGTTCCACAGCGTCGGCAGGCACGAGGGCGGCAGCGGCAGCTTGATGGCCAATGTGCCGGTCTGCCCTGGCGGCAGTGGCTGGCCTTTGTCGTCGAGAATGCCGAGGTCGTAGCCGGGCATCGGCACCGTGGGCGAGCCGTGCTTCACCGGCAGCGCCCCGAGCCCGACCGGGTTCCCGCAGATCGCCCAGCCCGTTTCCGTCTGCCACCAGTGGTCGATCACCGGCACGCCGAGCTTCTCCTCCGCCCACTTGATCGTCTCGGGGTCGGCCCGCTCTCCGGCGAGGAACAGGGTCCGGAATGCGCTGAGATCGTATTTTCCGATGAGCTCGCCCTGCGGATCTTCCTTCTTGATCGCGCGGAAGGCGGTGGGGGCCGTGAACATGGCAGACACGCGGTACTCGGATATCACGCGCCAGAACGCACCTGCATCCGGCGTTCCGACGGGCTTGCCCTCGTAGAGGACAGTCGTGCAGCCATGCAGCAGGGGGGCATAGACGATATAGGAGTGCCCCACGACCCATCCGACGTCTGAGGCTGCCCAGAACACCTCGCCCGGCTCGACGCCATAGTGATTTGTCATCGACCACTTGAGCGCAACCATGTGGCCGCCGTTGTCCCGCACCACGCCTTTGGGCTGGCCGGTCGTTCCCGAGGTATAGAGGATGTAGAGCGGGTCCGTGGCGGCGACAGCAACGCAGCCCGCCTTGCGTCCGCGCGACTTCGCATCGCGAACGAGCGATGCCCAGTCGTGATCGCGACCCGGAACGAGCGGCGCATCCTGCATCGGCCGCTGCAGGATGATGCAGTGGCTTGGCTTGTGGTCGCTGAGCTCGATCGCCTTGTCGAGCAGCGGCTTGTAGGGGAC
>JAEVZQ010000432.1 GCA_023392135.1 Pseudomonadota bacterium
ACCCCACGGAGCCGTTCAGTCCGAATTACGGTCCGCCACCACCGAGTACGCAGGACACGGCAGAAAAGCCGAAAATCCCGGAAGATTTGCCGCCGGCATTTCGTCAGAAACTAATGAATGCGGTCAGCATTTCATAGGTGCATTCTGCCGAAATAGAAATCTTTCTGGAACCATGGCTTGGAACTTCCAGTTTACCGTACTACGATACCGGGATCACGTGGGGAAGCTCAGCAAATGGTGGTTTGCCGTCGCCTATGGAGGCGGTAGGCGGCCCATTGTTCGGGAGCGTCGGAATGAAGAAGAGTTTGGTATCACTGGCGGCTGCTGCTGCCTTCCTCATCGTCGCCACACCAGGGCCAGAGGTCCGGGCTGCAGCGGCAACAACCGTTCCAATGATGAAGACGGATGCTTCGGAAGTCATCCAAGTGCGGAAGCGGAGCAAAAGCTACCGTCACTATCGTGGGCATAGACGTGCCCACCGCCACTTCCACCGGTCTCATCGTGCCCACCGCCACGTCTATCGTCATCGCCACCATCGTCGCTGGCGTCACCGTGGACCGCGGTTCAGCGTTTACATCGGGGGCGCAGCTCGCTGCGGCTGGTTGCGTCGCAGGGCGATCGTCACCGGCAGCCATTACTGGTGGCGCCGTTATCGCCGTTGCCGTGCGTGGTGGTGAGCTGGATTTGGAAACGGGCCGTTTCGGCCCGTTTTCTTTTTATCGAGTGATTTACCCGCGCTGATCCAAGGCGACATAGGTGCGCGGCTCGGGGCCGCTGTAAAGCGTCAGGGGGCGGATGAGGATATTGTTGGCCTGCTGCTCCAGGATCTGGACGGTCCACCCGGGTACGCGGCCGACTGCGAAAATCGGAACGAAAAGATCGTTCGGAATGCCGTGCAGATAATAGATAGCGCCTGAATAGAAATCGACGTTGACGTTGACGCCATGGCGCGCATAGGGGGCCATTTCCTTCACGAGCGCGTCGAGAATTTCATACCACTTCGGCTGGCCCATTTCCTTCGACAATCGCTTGACACCTTCCCGCATGTGGCGCGCACGGGGATCCTCGGCGCGATAGACGCGGTGCCCGAAGCCGGTGATGGGCTCCTTGGCCGCGCGCTTCGCCTTGACGTAGGCCGGCACGTTGGCCGGGTCGCCGATCTCTTGTGCCATGCGCATCACGTCTTCAGCCGCGCCGCCGTGGGCGGGGCCCGACAGAGCCGCTACAGCGGCGGTCATGGCTGCGTGAATGTTGGCATCGGTGCCGATCACCACCCGCGCGGTGAAGGATGACGCATTGGAGCCGTGCTCGGCGTGCAGCACGAGGTCGGTGTCGAGCAGCCTCGCAGCATCTTCCGATGGCTTCTGGCCCTTGAGCATCCATAGGAAGTTCGCGGCATGTGACAGGGACGGATCGGCCGGAATGGGCTGGCGGCCATTGCGAATATGCTCGTGCGCCGTGACGATCATCGGCACCTGAGACGTGAGTCGCACGCCCTTGCGCAGGGTCGCCTCGCGGCTGTTGTCCGCAGTTTCGGGATCGAAGGCGGCAAGGGCGGAGACGGCCGTTCGCAGAACGTCCATAGGGTGAGCAGACTTCACGGCCGAGATGATATCGAATACAGGGGGCGGGAGCTGGCGCGCAGCCTTGAACTCCTCATCGAACCTGGCGAGCTCGGTCCTGGTCGGCAGCTCGCCGTGGAGCAGAAGATAGCCGGTCTCCTCGAAGGTCGAGTGCTCGGCAAGGTCATGGATCGAGTAACCGCGATAGCACAGCTCCCCCGCCTTGCCGTCGATGAAGGTCGTCTCCGAGCGCTCGAAATAGACGTCCTTCAGTCCACGATAGATCCTTGGCTCGTTGTCTGCGGCGCTCATGGGCTTGAACCTCCGTTGCGGAATTGCGATGCCAGGGGCTGATTTGCGGGCCGGGGCTGGCGACCCGCCACGAACATATGAGGGAGGCCTACATGGACATCATCGCCGATTGCAGGTCCGTGATCAAAGGTCGTGGGCTCAAGGTGGTGCTGCCCGAGGGAGACGACGAGCGGGTCCTGCGGGCGGCCCGCAAGCTGCTGGACGAAGGCCTTGCCCGGCCGGTCCTGCTGGGGAATCGAGACGCAGTGGAGAGCAGGGCCGGCGACCTTGAGGTCGATCTGGCCGGGACCGAAATTCGCGATCCGGAATCGGATCAGCAACTCGAGTCCCTTGCGGGGATCATCGCTTCCGGCCGCGAGAAGATGAAGCCGGCCATGGCGCAGCGCCTGCTGCGCAAGCCGCTTTATTTCGGCGGTGCGCTGGTCGCCGCCGGTGAGGCTGCTGCCATGGTCGCCGGCGCTGCGAACCCGACGCGACGCGTGATCGAGGCCGGACTGATGACGATCGGACTTTCGCCTGACGTCGCCACGCCGTCGAGCTTTTTCCTGATGCTGGTTCCGGCGACCCACGACGGTGCGCCACGTGCGCTCGTCTTTGCCGATTGCGCGGTGAACGCCGACCCGGATGCGGCCATGCTCGCCGACATCGCGATCGCGTCGGCCGCCAGCGCCCAAGCCTTGCTGCGACAGGAGGCGAGGGTGGCCATGCTCTCGTTCTCCACGCACGGAAGCGCGACCCACCCGCACGTCGACAAGGTTCGCGCGGCAGTATCGATCGTCCGGGAACGGATGCCGGCGCTGAAGGTTGACGGTGAGCTTCAGGCCGATACAGCCCTCGTCGAGGCGGTCGCTGCCAAGAAGGTGAAGGGCGGGAGCGAGGTCGCGGGGCGTGCCAACGTCCTCGTCTTCCCCGATCTCGATGCGGGCAACATCGCCTACAAGCTCGTGCAGTATCTGGCCGGCGCCAAGGCCATCGGTCCGTTCCTGCAAGGCTTTGCAAAGCCAGTTTCCGACCTGTCGCGCGGCGCCAGCGTCGATGATATCGTGGCCACGGCAGCCGTCACGCTGGCGCGCGCCTGAGTATTGGCGTCGGATGGGGGGGCCACCTGACACACGGCCCCGTAGCATCTGCTGGGCTTCGCAGTGGCGCATGCAATCTTTTTCCGGGACAATTCGTCTCGTTTTTCAGATTGCATCTAGGAGCGGTCGCCGTTGACTGTCAATGTCAATCGGCCCCGGGTAAAACAAAACCGCCGTGCAGGGTTGCTGCACGGCGGGTCAGTCGAGTGTCCAACCTGGGGAGGTCAGTGGCGGTCCTCAAAGTGATCGCGGAAAACGATCTCGACCGCCTTTTGCGGAGGC
>JAEVZQ010000452.1 GCA_023392135.1 Pseudomonadota bacterium
CGCCACGCCATAAACGCCTTCGGTCACCAGCCATTGGTGATTGAGAAATTTGCCGAGCGAAGCACCCTTGTGCTGAATCACCTCGGGCATGAATGGACCGGCAAACGTGTAGGTGATGAAGACCGCCGCCACGATCACCATCGGAACTCCGAGTGATCGCCGGGTAGCCTCGAGCAGCAGCAGGATACCAGCGCTCGCCGTAATGAGATCCAGGTCTGTCGGCTGGCCGGGGCGTATTGCGAGCTCGCGGTAGAAAATGAACAGGTAGGCCCCAGCGAACGCGCCGGCGAGCGCCAAAACCCAGTCGATCAGGGGAATGATCTGCCGCGACGAGGACTTGAATGCAGGATAAGAGGTGAAAGCCAGAAACAGCGCAAAGCCGAGATGAATCGAGCGCGCCTGCGTGTCGTTGAAAATACCGACGCCGAGCATGAATGGCAGCGGCGAGGCAAACCAAAGCTGAAACAAAGACCAGGCGATCGCCGTCGCCAGAAGGATCTGATATGCGAGCCCGGTCGGCTGTCGCCCGCCGAAGTCGGATTCCGCGACCAGTTCTTCAAGATCAATCTGCGGTGCGGATGATTTCTGGTCGTCTCGCATACAGCCTCCAGGCGGCGGTCATCGGTCGTTCGCCGTTGCCAAATACCACGAACCGGAGGCGCTCGGCACGCCCCCGGTCCGAAACGTTCGAAAGGTGGGTTGTTATTTCACCCAGCCCTTCTCCTTGTAGTACTTCAGCGCACCTTCATGCAGCGGAACCGAAAGGCCGTCCTTGACCATCTTGGCCGGGTCGACGTTGGCAAAGGCCGGGTGCAGCCTCTTGAACTCGTCGAAGTTGTCGAAGACGGCCTTGACGAGTTGATAAACGGTCTCTTCCGAAGTTTTCGACGACGTCACGAGGGTTGCGAGCACACCGTAGGTTTCCGTCGGATTGGGATTTCCCTGATAAAGACCACCCGCAATCGTAGCCTTCGCGTAGTACGGCTTCTCGGCAACGAGCTTGTCGACTGCCGGCCCCGTCAGCGAAACGAGCTTGGCGCCGCAAGTGGTCACGGGGTCCTGGATGTTCGCGGAGGGGTGGCCGACGGCATAGAAGAAGCCGTCGATCTTGTTGTCGCACAGCGCCGGGCCATGCTCGTCGGGCTTGAGCTCAGATGCGAGCGAGAAATCGCCGGGCGTCCAGCCCATCTCCTTCAGCAGCTCGTCCATCGACACGCGCGTGCCGGAGCCCGGGTTGCCGATGTTGAAGCGCTTGCCCTTGAAGTCCTCGAACGTTTTGATGTTCGCTTCCGGACGCGCGACAACCGTGAACGGCTCCGGATGGACAGAGAAAACAGCGCGCAGCTCCTTGAAGGCGCCGTCTTTCTCGAAGGCTCCCAGGCCCTTCGACGAGTTGTACTGCACGTCGGACTGGACCATGCCGAAGTCGAGATCACCGCCGCGGAGGGCATTGACGTTGTAGGCCGAGCCGCCGGTGCTCTCCACGGAGCAGCGGATGCCGTGCGACTTGCGATCCTTGTTGAGGAGACGGCAGATCGCGCCGCCAGCGGCGTAATAAACACCCGTGACGCCACCTGTTCCGATGGTCACGAACTTCTGTTGTGCCGCCGCGGGGCCGGCCAGAAGGCCGAATGCGGCTAGCGTTGATGCGATAAGGCTGACTCGTTTCATGCGAGCTCTCCCTGGTTGACGCGGGTTGGAAGTCAGTTGTTGGGCAGCGATTGCAGCGCTGCGTCGACAGCGTCGCCGAAGCGCTCGACGATTCGGTCGACGTCGCTGCTCGTCACAATGAAAGGTGGCGCGAGCATGTTATGGTCACCCTGCCTGCCATCGATCGTCCCGGGCATCGCATAACAGGCAAGCCCGCGCGACATAGCCTCCTGCTTCACGCGTGCATTGAGGCCTAGCGATGGGTCGAAAGGTGCTTTCGTCGATCGGTCCTTCACGTACTCGACAGCCCAGAACAGGCCGCGGCCCCGGATGTCGCCGACGGGGTGGTGGTTGGCGAATCGCTCCCGAAGCCGACGTTCGAGCCGCTCGCCCTGAGCGCGCACGTTATCGAGCAGGTTTTCCTTGATGATCGTCTCCTGGACGGCGAGCGCCGCCGCGCACGCGACGGGGTGGCCCATGTAGGTGTGACCATGCTGGAAGTAGCCGCTGCCATCCCGAAACGCGGCGTAGACATCGCCCGACAGGAGCACGGCGCCGATGGGCTGATAGCCGGCGCCGAGGCCCTTTGCAATCGCCATCAGGTCCGGGGCGACGCCTTCCTGCTCGCAGGCGTGCAGCGTGCCGGTGCGGCCCATTCCCGACATGACCTCGTCGAGTATGAGTAGAATGCCGTAGCGATTGCAGATCTCCCGCACGCGGCGAAAATAGCCGGGTGGCGGTGTCGTGCACCCCTGCGTGGCCCCTCCGACGGTCTCGGCGACGAAAGCAAGCACCGTCTCAGGACCAAGCTCCCGGATTTTGGCTTCGAGCTCGTCCGCGAGCCGCTGACCGTAGGCTTCCAGAGTTTCGCCCTCTCGCAGCTCGCGATAGGCATAAGGCGGCGAAACGTGATGGCTTTCAAACAGCAGCGGTGCGAATTGCTGGCGTCGCCAGGCGTTGCCGCCGACGGCCAGTGCACCGAGGGTATTGCCGTGGTAGCTCTGCCGGCGCGCGATGAAGTTGCGCCGCTGCGGCTGGCCCCGCTCGACGAAATACTGACGGGCCATCTTCAGCGCCGCCTCGATGGCCTCCGAGCCGCCCGAGACGAAATAGACATGCGAGATGCCGGCAGGAGCATGCTCGACGATGTTGTCCGCCAGCCGTTCAGCCGCTTCGGTCGTGAAGAATGACGAGTGCACGTAGGCCAGCTTGTCGAGTTGGTTCTTGATGGCCTCGTTGATTGCCGGGTGTCCATGACCCAGGCATGACACGGCCGCCCCGCCGGAGGCGTCGATATACGACCTGCCGCTGCTATCGAGGATTTCGATACCGCGGCCGCTGACGGCCGTCGGAACGCTTCCATGAATGCGCCGGTGCAGAATGCGACTGGTTGACTTGATCATTTCTTGCTTCGCTTTCGTGAGGTTGAACTGGTGTAGCTGCTGAGCCGGTCGAAAAGAAGCTCCGCCCGGGCAATGGCATCGACCGCACCCTGTCCGCGTCTTGCAGCGACCAGAGCTGCCAGGCATTCCACCACGATGAAGGCTGGCGTCATGGTCTGCAGAAACGAGGGCGTTTCGGTCGGGACAATGATGGATACGGTGGCGTGCCGCGCAATGGGCGCCGCGCGGCTATCGGTGACCGCAATCACCCGCACTCCGCGCTCGGCGGCGTACGCCATGGCTTCTACCGTCTGTGTAGTGTTGGGTGAAATCGAAACTCCCACCAGCGCATCCGCCGGCGACAGCTCACCCAGGGCGTCGAGCCCTACTCCACCCGCCTGGTCGAGCAAGCGGGTGGGCTCGCCGATGAGCGACATGAGGTAGGAGCCGAGGTACACGGGCGCAAAGCCCGAGCGCGCACCGACCCAGCAGACCTGACGGCTGCGCTGGATGATGTCGGCGGCCTGCCCCATGGCGGCCAGGGTCTCGGGCTCGCACAATGCCTTCAGATGGCCGGAGACAACGGCCAGCGTATCCGTGATCAGCGCGGAATCTCCGTCGAGATCGCGGCGAGCGCGTAGCCCTTCGGCGCGCTCCCGCAACGGCATGGTGCGGGCGCGCACGGCATCGGTGAACCGGGTCCGCAGGCCACCAAAACCATCATAGCCCAATCGCTGGGCGAGCCGCGTCATCGTTGCCGCGGTGACATTTGCCCGGCGAGCCGCTTCGCGCATGGAAAGAAAGGCAATGTCATCGCCGTGATCGAGCAGCCAGCGTGCGGCGGTCTGGAGCTGCGGCGGCAGCCCATCGAACGCGGACAACAGCTGGTCCTCGACGGCGCGTATTCTCATGACGGGACTAGTGTCCTGATCGCGAAGTTCGTCACCATATGTGGCTAGCTCAGAACGAATTTCGCGATCTGAAGGATACTAGCCAAGTTATTGATCCTAGTGTGATTTAGATCGAGAAGTCCGCCAACGTCGCCAGCCGCGAAGAATGTAGCGGACTTCTCGATCATCACACTAGATCACGAAGCTCGACGTGCTGCAACACTCGTTTCACGAGCAGGCGCATGGGCTCAAATTGTTACATCTTTAGGCGGATCATAATGCAACCTCTGGGCTGCATCCCAAGTTGCCGCTGGCCTACGAAGTCGCGCGGGCCTATGTAGCCGGCGACGGGACTGATCGGGCCTGAGTGGCTCGGGAGCGGAGCCGATGGACTTCATTTTCATGCTAACCCACAAGGACTCCACGATCGAGGCGCCTCTCGTGGTGCTCGAAACCGTGAGGCCGCTCGGGCTGCGCCATATCGGCTTCAAGGACATCGGCGCTTCCCAATCCGAGATGGCAGCTCTCGCGGCAGGCATAAAAGCCTCAGGAGCCACTTCGTACATGGAGGTCGTCTCGACAGACGCTGAGGATTGCCTGCGCTCTGCGCGGCTCGCCCGCGATCTGGAGGTCGACTGCCTCCTCGGCGGAACACAGGTCGATGCGATCCTCTCGATGCTGGGCAATAGCCGCACCCGCTATTTTCCCTTCCCTGGTCGGCCACTCGGCTGCCCAACTCAGCTCGCGGGCACGCCGGGTGAGGTCGAGACCCAGTGTCGTTGATTTGTCGAGAAGGGGTGTGCCGGCGCCGACCTCCTTGCGTATCGTGCGACGGAAGCCGACCCGCTGGACCTCGTTGCTGCCGCCCGGCGGGGGCTCGGAGAACACGGTTATCTCATCGCGGCTGGATCGGTGAGCAATCCTCAGCAAATCCGCGCGCTCAAGAGCGCTGGCGCCGATGCCTTTACGATCGGATCTGCGGTTTTCAACCTCGCTTTCGAGCCGGGCGCCGCCTCCATCAAAGAGCAGCTGGCAGCCATTCTCGCCGTCTGCCGGGAAGCCAATTCAGCCTAAAGCCCTTGACGTTTCGCGAGCGAAGCGCCTTCAAGAAGCTGAGTTCAGCAGCTTCAACCAACTCCACCGAGAGGCCCGCGATCATATGCGCGCGGTGACAGAATTTCCGAGGCATGCGCGCAGAAACGTCCGCGCTGTCCTCACCGATATCGACGATACGCTGACGGAGGACGGGCGGCTGCCCCCGATCGCCTACGAGTCGATGGCGCGGCTCAAGCACGCCGGCCTTGCAGTGGTGCCGGTCACCGGTCGTCCCGCCGGGTGGTGCGATCTCATCGCGCGGCAGTGGCCGGTCGATGGTGTCGTCGGGGAGAATGGCGCGTTTTACTTCCGCTATGACGATGCGCG
The DNA here is from genome assembly GCA_023392135.1 of Pseudomonadota bacterium. GTDB lineage: Bacteria > Pseudomonadota > Alphaproteobacteria > Rhizobiales > Hyphomicrobiaceae > ZC4RG25. The sequence goes on from JAEVZQ010000452.1 coordinate 5,345, forward strand.
ACGCGTCATGATCCGCCGCTACGCGAAGACGCCTGAAGAGCGGAATCGGGATCGACGGAAGCTCGAAGCGATCCGCGAGGCCGTTCTGGCTGAAGTTCCCGGCGCTGCTGTTGCCGCCGACCAGAGCTATCGCGAAGCTGATCTCGCCATCGACTTCTGCGAGGACGTTCCGCCGCTACCGGACGAAAGCATTGCCCGGATCGTTTCGATATTCGAAAGGTTCGGCGCGACCGCCAAGGTCTCCTCCATCCACGTGAACGGCTGGTTCGGCACTTATGACAAGCTGACTACGAGCTCGCGATTTCTCCGGGAGCATCTCGATCTTGATGTCGAGACCGCTGCCGAGAGCATCGTCTTCGTGGGCGACAGCCCGAACGACGCGCCAATGTTCAAGTTTTTCCCGCACGCGGTTGGTGTCGCCAATGTGCTGAGGTTCAAGGACACGCTGGACGCGGCTCCCCGCTGGGTCACATCGCAGCCATCTGCACACGGATTTGCCGAGCTGGCCGACCTCCTGCTGGAGGCGCAGGCATGAGCTCCGATGCTGCAGCCCCCATGCAGCCTTTCGATCTGGCCATTATCGGAGGCGGCATCAACGGCTGCGGAATCGCGCGAGATGCAGCAGGACGCGGCCTGCGCGTTGTGCTGTTCGAGAAGGATGACCTGGCCAGCGGAACGTCCAGTGCGTCGACGAAGCTGATCCACGGCGGTCTGCGCTATCTGGAGCACTACGAATTCCGCCTGGTGCGCGAGGCGCTGATCGAGCGCGAGGTTCTATGGGCGATCGCGCCCCACATCATCCGGCCGATGCGCTTCGTGCTGCCCCACCATCCGGCCATGCGGCCCGCATGGTTTCTGAGGCTGGGGCTGTTCTTCTACGACCACCTCGGCGGGCGGAAGCGACTGCCAGGGACGCGGACCTTATCTCTCGCTATCGATCCTGCGGGCGCCCCACTGAAGCCGGGGCTCTATACGCGCGGGTTCGAGTACTCCGATTGCTGGGTAGACGACGCCCGGCTGGTGGTCCTCAATGCCCGCGATGCCGCCGACCGGGGCGCCGTCATCCGAACCCGGTGCATCGTCGAGAGCGCAGACCGATCGGCCGAAGGATGGGCTATCACCGCCAGAGACCGTTGCACCGGGCAGAGGCAAGTGGTCCAAGCGCGCGTGCTCGTCAACGCCGCTGGCCCTTGGGTCGACACCGTCGATGCGCGTCTGCGCCCGGGCAAAGTGCGTCATCGCACCCGGCTCGTGCGCGGCGCCCATATTGTCGTTCCGAAGCTGTTCGATCACGACCGCGCCTACATCCTGCAGAATGCGGACGAGCGCATCGTATTCGCCATCCCCTACGAAGGCCGCTTCACGCTGATTGGCACGACCGACTGCGACCACACAGGCACGCTCGATAATGTCGAAGCCTCGCCCGAGGAAATCTCCTACCTCTGCGAGTCCATTTCCGCATACTTCAAAAGCCAAGTCCGGCCGGGCGATGTGGTCTGGAGCTTTGCCGGCGTACGTGCCCTGGCTGACGATGATGCGGAAGCAGCACAGGACGCCACCCGCGACTACCGATTGGAGCTCGAGGCAGACGGCGGCGCGCCTCTGCTGTCCGTGTTAGGCGGAAAAATTACAACTTACCGGCGGCTCGCAGAGGAGGCTTTGGAGCTCCTCGGTCCGCATCTGCCCAGGCCCAAGGGACCCGAGTGGAC